>NZ_JACASJ010000010.1:0-75774 GCF_013391025.1 Enterobacter sp. SECR19-1250
CGGACATCGTTAACTTAAGATACAAAAGCTGTTCGGAGATGGAGGGTCAAGATCATGTCACCACCGAGCAACTGAAACACCCTGAGGAGGATTCTGCTGACACCTGTGTCTCTATGCCAGACGCCTATCCCGGCTCGCGTGTGGCTTACGATCCCTCCACACAGGAGTTAGACCTTTCCATTCCTCAGGCTTTCGTCATTCAGCGTCCAGCGGGATTTGTCGATCCTTCACTGTGGGAAGACGGGATCCCGGTGGCCATGCTCTCATGGGATCTTAACGGCTGGCACGCAGACATGCCGGATTCCAGCACTGATACGGCCTATGCTGGTCTGCGCTATGGGGCAAACCTTGGGCCATGGCGACTCCGGGCGCGAGGCAACCTGAACTGGGATCAGGATTCCGGTACCCATTACGCCAGCCAGGATATCTATCTTCAGCATGATATCACGCCGCTGAAAGCGCAGTTTATCGCCGGCGATTCCTATACCCGTGGCGACGCCTTCGATTCCATTAGCCTGCGCGGGGCGCGTTTATATAACGATGACCGTATGCTTCCGAATGGTATATCGACCTATGCGCCGGTGATCCGAGGGGTTGCAAACAGCAACGCCAAAGTCACGATCGCCCAAAGCGGCAATACGATTTACGAAACCACCGTCCCCCCAGGACCGTTTGAAATCACGGATCTCAGTACAACAGGTTACGGTAGCGATCTCATCGTCACGGTAGAAGAGACGGATGGGAGCAAACGTTCCTTCTCAGTCGCCTATTCTTCCGTCGCACAAATGCTTCGTCCAGGCTACTCCCGATGGGATGTTGGCGTGGGTGAACTGCGTGACGACAGCCTGCGTGACAAACCAAAGGTGGGATATGCAACGGGCTACTATGGCTTAACCAATACCTTCACGGGGTATGCTGGCCTGGAATATACCGATAGCGATTTTTACGCCGCATTGTTGGGTATTGCCATGAATACCGGAGTTGGTGCATTCGCCCTTGATGTCACGCATTCGGATGCCCGGATAGACGGCTTACGACATCTCACGGGCGAAAGTTATCGCGTCTCCTACAGCAAACTCATGGAAGCCACGAATACCTCTTTCAACGTCGCCGCCTACCGGTTTTCAACGTCTGACTATCTCAGCCTGAACGATGCGGCCTCCTTGACCAATGAGATCAAATACCGTGACAGGGAGCGTAACCCGGAACGTAACAATAGCGACGTGTATCAGACCTTCCAGCGCATGAAAAACCAGATCCAGGTGAATATCAGCCAACCGCTGAATATTGCCGATCTTGATTTGGGATCGCTGTATGTCAACTCAACCTGGCAGGACTACTGGAATGAAAGCAGTTCATCGGCGCAATACTCGGTTGGCCACAGTCATTCGCTAAGTTGGGGAAGTTATAGCCTCACCGTGCAGCGCACCTACAATGAGTTTGGGGAAAAAGATGACAGCGTCTATCTGAACCTCACGATTCCATTCGACACGCTGATGGGTAACAGCAAGCGAGCGGGTGGATTCTCCTCACTCACGACGGGCATCGGCAGCGATTTAAAAGGCGGTAGTAGCTTTAACGCCAGCGCCAATGGCAACACCGAAGATAACCGTTTCAGTTACAGCATTACCGAAAGTACCACGCGTTACGACGATACGTTAAATCAGTTAAGCGGGTACGGCAGTTACAACGGCCCGCATGGACCGCTAAGCCTTTCCGTCTCCGCCTCAGATGACGGTACACGACAATATTCTGCCAGCTATAGCGGCGGGATGGTTCTGCACTCCGGTGGCGTAACACTCGCCCCTGGCAGCATCAGCGAAAGCGATACGCTTGCCTTAATTAAAGCTGAGGGGGCAGAAGGCGCCCGCGTCTCTATCGGTAACGGTGAAATCGGCGCCTCAGGCTATGCCCTTATGCCCTATCTGTCCGCCTACCGTGAAAACAGCGTTGGTCTAGATATCAGTGAAATGCACTCAGACGTGGAAGTGAAAAATACCCGCTCCACCACCGTTCCCCGTAGCGGTGCCGTTGTGCTGGTTAACTTTGAAACCGATCAGGGGCGCTCAGTGTTAATGGAACTGATGCGTGACGATGGCGGGTTTATCCCGTTAGGCGCCGATGTGCAAACCGATCAAGGCGTATCCGTGGGTAGCGTGGGTCAGGCCGGGCAGGCCTGGATCCGCGGAATTGAAGATAAAGGGACGTTAAACATCGTCTGGGGAAATGAGCCCGGCACATCCTGTACCGTCTCCTACCACATCCCACCGGATGCGAGAAAGATTGGACCGACAACGCTGCTGACGGGCCAGACCTGCCGCGTCACAGCCTTATAAAGGGAGTTAAAACATGCTTTTTAGAGCCTGGAAAAAAACAGGGTTAGTTATTTTAAGCACGGGGCTAATGGCGCTGTCGCTGGAAACACACGCCGATAATCTCGATATTACCTTTACCGCAAATATCCGTGACACCACCTGCGATATGAAAATCGAAGGTGGCAGCGGTGATGGCACCAGCAACGTTATCCCCATTGGGACTAACGGCAAGGTGCGCCTGGATTACATCATCCTGAAAAATGCCAAAGCCACGACCAACTTTAAACTCAAAATGGTCTCATGCCCGCCGAGTCTGGCATCGCTGAAAACCACCATCAGCGGTAGCGCCAGCCCGCTGACGACGGCAATTAAGAACTCACTCTCCGGCGACGGCAGTGCGGAAAATATTGGCGTGGCGATTTCCCGTACCGCCACCCCGAATGCCCCTTTTGTCATTAATTCATCCACCGATACACAGCGCCTCGTCTGGTCGAGCGGAGAGATAAGTGCTGGCGAGGTACCACTTCTGGCGACGCTGGTGGAAACCGCAAACGGTCAGGGCACGACCGGCAATTTTAGCGGTATCGCTACGTTTAATTTCACCTATGAATAACTGGCAGCAATGCGGAGCGTTGATATGAAAATGAAAATGACATTACTGGTGCTTGCAATGACTGCCACCCTGCCTTCCGTTGCGTTAAGTGCGATTACGGGGACGACGAGCGTGCAGGCAACGTTTACATCCACCATAGAGGCCGGGACCTGTAACGCGGAGATTCAAAACGCCAGCGGAGCCCCCATTGACATTTTGCCGTTTGGCGATGTGTTTAAGTCTGACCTGGTGAGCCAGAGCCGACGAGAAACCTTCAAAATTGCCTTCACGAACTGTGCCGGGGTAAAAAACGCCGCCATTCAGGCCATGCCGGGTGCAGGCGGGTCGTGTACCGGTAACGCGTATGCAGCCGGACATAACGTCGGTTTTGAAATCTGGAAAGGCTCTGTCGACTCAGGCTCCATATTGAACTGCGCCACTGTCCCGACGTCTGTCATCAACCTGTCTAACGGGACGGGGAATTTTGAGATGGATGCGCGCATCGTCATTGCAAAAGGTAAAACAATTTCGGACGTGACGACAGGTTCGGTCAATGCGCCCGTGACGTTTACTGTGACCTATCAATAATGTTTATTCAGACAGGTAGCTTAAACAGGATGTTCCAGTCCCGCTTAATCTTAAGAAATGCGATGTCATGGCTGGCCCTCTGCATGGGGTTTCCCGCAGCGGGTTTTGCCTCCAGCCTGGAAATGGATATGACGGCAAATATTATCAACAATACGTGCCAGGTCAGTATTCCAGAAAGTGGAAACGTAACGCTGCCAACGGTGGGAAAAACGTGGTTTTATACCGCGGAGGGCACCGATCGACTTCAACCAGCAGACCCCGCGGGAGGAACACGCTTTATGATTCAGGTTGTGGACTGCAGCGGGGATGAATCGGGATCCGGACAAGCGCTGCACTTTACCTTTAAACCGCAGTCTGCCCAAATTGATGGGATTTCAAAACAGATATTCAGTAATGAAACATCCGCCCTTGCTGGCGGCGCTGAAAACGTGGGGATTGTTATTTTTTCTGAATCCGATAATCAAAATGTCCTCGACAGCGAGGGGCAGTCTGATGTGGAGGTCAAAATAGCGACCCCATCAGACCAACAAAGCTATTTGAAAGCGTATAACTTTTACGCCCGCTATCAAAATTACGGCCCGGTCAGCGCAGGAAAAGTGACCGCGTGCGCATTAGTCAGCGTGACATATCGCTAACAGGCAACGCTAAAAGGAAGAATTATGGCACAGCGTCCTGGGATAACCGTGTCCCCACGTTTTAACGGTTTTATCATTTTATTTATGTTTTTAACCATGAACGCTTTTTACGCCCATGCAGATATTGAGTGTAAATTTCGATTTGGCGACATGCAGTCCATCGGCGACTATAATGGCGCAAAGCCGACCCTGCAAATCGTGGATAATGTCGCTGTTCCTACAAAAATCAGCTCGCCATATCGCCTGAATCTGAGCCCCGGATTAAGTAGTAAATGCACGATAGGAAAACATGGCGAAAACATTTTCACCCTGGCAGACGCCAGTCTGTTAGTCGGCAGTATTGATGGTAAAGCTTTATTCAAAACCAATGTAACCGGAATAGCCTATGCTCTGGCTTTTGGCACAGTAGACAATACCGCCACGGCCTATTTCGCTCCCAGTACGAGCTGGTTTCTTGCATTACACATGAATGACCAGGATGAGCTGCTGGATAATCGCGCCTGGCGGGCCATGGTCGAATTTTACCAACTTCCCACGTTTGCCGGTATTCCTGCTAACGTAGTATCTATTGGCCCGGTTGGTGGAACAATTGGAAAAATTACCATTGGAGACCCGGTGGGATCCGATCCAGACGATCATCCCAAACCGACCATTACCATAGCCAATATGGCCTTCATTACACCAATAGAAAAACCCACCTGCACGCTCACGGCTCCCAAAACCGTAGACCTGAGGGATTATGGTGTATCCGATATCGAGAACGATAAAACCATAAACGCCGATTTTGGGGTGACAGGGAATTGCACCAACACCCGTAAAGTCACCGTGAAGTTGACCACCAGTAAAACAACCGGGACCGATGGCTCATTACTCGCCAACACCGCATCGTCGAACGCGGCACAAGGCGTGGGCGTGTTACTGAAGTGGCCGAACAACAGGCAGATAGTGCCTAATTCAACTAGCAGCTATACCGCACAAGAGAACACTACCCTTGCGATATTCAGTTGGTTACTTACGGCCCGGTTAGTTAAGTCTGATACAGAAAAAGTCACTTCAGGCACGTTCAGCGCCATCGGCACCCTGCAGTTTACCTACGAATAGCTTACCCCTGCGGCTGGTTGCTGATCAGCCGCGACATGGTCTCCAGCGAATCCGTTCTTAAGATGTACAGGCGTTTCAGTAAGAACGGATTATCCCCCGGCTTGACCTTCCCTTTTACCGTTGTCACTGCGAGGTGAAAACCGGCGTCATTCGCGGCTTTTATGGCTTTATTGTCATAGCCACCAAACGGATAAGAGAGATACAGCACGCGCGGGTTAAACTGCGCCAGCGCCCGGCGCGAGCGTTCGAAATCAAACAAAATCACGTGGTAGCTGCGGCTCAGTAGAATCGGATGCTTGTTACCATCCACGCGGTGCAGGAAGTGCGTGTGGGACTGAATGTCAAACACGTCCTGGATGCCCTTCAACTCCTGAACGCTCATAAATTGAAGTGATTTCGGATCCCACTTTTGCGGATGCCGCTTAATGCGGGATGAGATGATAAACGCCGTGGCGTTAAACCCGTACTCTTTCAGAATCGGGTAAGCATAGCGGCTTACGGACTTTAGCCCGTCATCAAACGTAATCACCACCGATTTGGCCGGCAGGTTCAGTTTGTTACGCACATACCCTTCCAGCTGATACATCGTCAGGGTGGTATACCCCTGGTCACGCAGCCAGGCCATCTGGTTATTGAACGCGCGCACGCTGGTGGTGGTAGAGGTATGCCGGAAGCGCGTGTTCTCTTCATCACGCAGAATATGATGGTAGGTCAGCACCGGGAGGCCATTATCTTCCTGCGCGTCCAGGCTGCTGATCCATGCCAGTCGGTTGCCGATACGGATCTGGTACCACGTCTGGTTTAAGCGGTCTTTGAGTTTGCTTAAAACCGGATACCGAAGATTGGCGCTCAGCGTACCGAATGGCGCACTGCCGCTGGACGGCGCGTTGTAGACCGGTGTGTCTTTCCAGGTGATCAGGTTTTGATTACTGAGCGGCTTATTAAGATCGCCAAGGCTGTCCTCAACGCGCTGCTTTCCCTGCACCTGCTCCAGATGGCCTTTATCGATAAATCCTGTCCCGAAGCCGAAGCGAAACTCGTAATAATCCGCAGCGGTAGGCACAACGGCAAGGATCTGTCCGGCTCTGACATGGCCGACGTTAACGACCTCGTTTCCCACCTGCGCCCAGATAGCCGCATCTTCAGTGGTTTGCATGTACTGGGCTGGAAGACCTTGCTGACTTAATAAACTGGCTGATGCCCCGCCAGAGAGAACCAGCAGGCACAGGAACAAAATACGCGTGAACATGTATGTGATATCGGTACGAATAAACTGGTGCCATTGTAACAAATGCACCATCAATACCAATGTTTAATTCTTATACAGGTCGTGAAGAAGAACGAAGGGGGGATTTTTCTGCTGCTGATGCCACAGGCTGCTGACGCCCGGCTCACCCTGCGCCACGATGGCATCGCGAAACTCTGCGCTGCTTAATAATTCACGCCGTGGATACATTAACTCAAGCAGGGGAAGATCAATACCGGAGATCACTTCGCAGCAGTCGTGTTTGTGGCTCAACAGAGCAGCCGCGCGATACGGCGCAGCGCCAGATTTATCGGTGAGAAAGATAACGCCTTCGCCAGTGTCGGTTTCATGCAGGGCATCACACATCATCCGGCTCAGCATGTTGGTGCTCAGCCCTTGCCAGTAATTCACCGCACGACACTGCGCCAGTGGACCAAACCTGGCTTCAAGCTTTATCAACATCTCCTGCGCCTGTTCATCGTGGCAGGTAATGACCCATCCCAGCATAACTCTCTCCTTAGCAGGCGAGTAGTTTAGCGAAGTGAAGATTAGCTTACGGTGATAACAGTCAAAGAAAAGGCCCGGCAACCCGAAAGTCACCGGGCGGAAGGTTAGCTGCGCAGTCCGCGTCCGCGCTGGATTAAGTACCAGCACAGCAGGTAGAAGGCGACGATAAAGACCACCAGCACCGCAACGGTAGTGAACAGCGGTACGTCAGTAATGCCGAGGAAGCCGAAGCGGAAACCGCTGATCATGTAGACAATCGGGTTCAGGTGCGACAACGCCTGCCAGAACGGCGGCAGCAGCGTCAGGGAATAAAACACCCCACCCAGATAGGTCAGCGGCGTCAGCACAAAGGTCGGGATCAGGCTGATATCGTCAAACGTTTTGGCAAACACCGCGTTCAGCAGACCGGCAAGCGAAAACAGGATCGCCGTCAACAGCAGCGTCAGCCCCACGAACAGCCAGGAGTGCACCTGGAACGGCACGAAGAACAAGGAGATAGCCGTCACCAGGATCCCGACGCACAGGCCGCGCGCCACACCACCGCCGACGTAACCCGCGATGATTACATGCGTTGGCACCGGTGCCACCAGCAGTTCCTCAATGTTGCGCTGGAACTTAGCGCTAAAGAACGACGAAGCCACGTTGGCATAGGCGTTGGTGATCACCGCCATCATGATCAAACCCGGAACGATAAACTGCATATAGGTAAAGCCATGCATCTCACCAATGCGGGAGCCAATCAGATTACCGAAGATGATGAAATAGAGCGTCATGGTGATCACCGGCGGCACCAGGGTTTGTACCCAGATGCGCATAAAGCGGTTAATCTCTTTCGCCCAGATGCTTTTCAGCGCGACCCAATAAAGATGCGTCATGCCTTGTCTCCTTGTTTATCCTGCACCAGAGAGACAAACAGCTCTTCCAGTCGGTTCGCTTTGTTACGCATACTTAAAACCTGAATGCCCTGAGCACTCAGCTGGGAGAAGACGCTGTTAATGCCCTGCTCCCGCAATACTTCCACCTCCAGCGTGGAGGTGTCGACCAGGCGATACTGGTACCCTTCAAGCTTCGGCAGCGCGCTTTTTGCCGCCAGATCCAGAATGAACGTTTCTGATTTGAGCTTCGAGAGCAGATCCTTCATTGAGGTGTTTTCCACCAGTTCGCCGTTCTGAATGATGCCGATGTTGCGGCACAGCATTTCCGCTTCTTCAAGGTAGTGCGTCGTCAAAATAATGGTGGTGCCTTTGTCGTTGAGATCTTTCAGGAACCCCCACATTGAGCGACGAAGCTCAATATCTACCCCAGCGGTGGGCTCGTCGAGGATCAACAGTTTTGGCTCATGCATCAGCGCACGGGCAATCATCAGACGCCGCTTCATGCCGCCAGACAACATACGCGCACGTTCGTTACGTTTTTCCCATAGATCAAGCTGCTTCAGGTACTTTTCGCTGCGTGCCAACGCTTCTTTTCGCTCAACGCCGTAGTAACCCGCCTGGTTGACGACGATCTGCTGCACCGTCTCAAACGGGTTGAAGTTGAACTCCTGCGGTACCAGACCGAGCTGACGTTTGGCGTTGACCACATCTTTTTGCAGATCGTAGCCAAACACGCAGACCCGGCCAGAGGTCTTATTGACCAGCGAGCTGATAATGCCGATGGTCGTCGATTTCCCCGCGCCATTCGGCCCCAGAAGCGCATAGAAATCCCCCGCTTCTACTTTGAGATCTATCCCGCGTAGCGCCTGAACGCCGCCCGGATAGGTTTTTTTAAGCTGCTCAAGCTCCAGTGCAATCGCCATGAATTAAACTTACCTTAGGTTCTGACACACGTTGTGTGGTTTCATTAAAAGTCGGGTTACCCTATAGTAGCGCAACGCAATCACTTGGTTACAGGTCGCTAACCTCCATGAACAACATAGATACACTCATCAGCAACAATGCACTATGGTCAAAAATGCTGGTGGAGGAAGACCCCGGTTTTTTTGGAAAGCTCGCGCAAGCGCAGAATCCACGCTTTCTCTGGATTGGATGTTCCGACAGCCGTGTTCCGGCTGAGCGACTGACGGGCCTTGAGCCCGGCGAACTGTTTGTTCACCGTAACGTTGCCAACCTGGTGATTCATACCGATCTCAACTGCCTGTCTGTCGTTCAGTACGCCGTAGACGTCCTGGAGGTCGAGCACATCATTATTTGCGGTCACTACGGCTGCGGCGGTGTGCAGGCCGCTGTGGAAAACCCGGAACTGGGGCTCATCGATAACTGGCTGCTGCACATCCGCGATATCTGGTTCAAACATAGCTCACTGCTGGGTGAAATGCCGCAGGAGCGCCGGATGGACACGCTGTGTGAACTGAACGTGATGGAGCAGGTGTATAACCTGGGTCATTCAACGATCATGCAGTCAGCGTGGAAGCGCGGGCAGAAGGTCTCTATCCACGGCTGGGCGTACGGCATTCACGACGGCCTGCTGCGCAATCTGGAAGTGACCGCCACCAACCGCGAAACGCTGGAGCAGCGTTACCGTTCGGGCATTGCCAACCTCAAGCTTAAGCATGTGAACCATAAATAAAGCGGGGATTTTCTCCCTCTCCCGTTGGGAGAGGGACGGGATGAGGGCATCAGGCCGCAACTACTCGTCCAGCAATACCACTTTCCCAACATACGGCAGATGGCGATAACGCTGCGCGTAGTCAATACCGTAACCGACGACGAACTCGTCCGGAATAGAGAAACCAACAAACTCCACCGGCACCTGCACTTCACGGCGGTCTGGTTTATCCAGCAGAGTACAGATGGCCAGGGATTTCGGCTCACGCAGGCTCAGGATCTCGCGCACTTTAGAAAGCGTGTTACCGGAGTCGATGATGTCTTCGACGATCAATACATCTTTGCCACGAATATCTTCATCCAGATCTTTCAGGATTTTCACATCACGGGTTGTGGACATGCCGCTGCCGTAGCTGGAGGCGGTCATAAAATCGACCTCATGTGACACCTGCACTTCACGGCACAGGTCTGCCATGAACATGAAAGAGCCACGCAACAGACCAACCAGCACCATTTCGCTACCGCTGTCCTTGTAATGTTCGGTGATTTGACGACCCAGTTCGGCGATACGCGCTTTGATCTCGGCTTCCGGGATCATCACTTCAACAGTATGTTTCATATTACTAACCATATGATTTTAACGAAAATCTCTCAATGCGGATGAATGTTATTCCGGCATCGATACGCAAGCCAGCCATTATATCAGCAAATGGCTAAGCCTGGCGTATGAGTTATAAAAAGCAAATATTGTGATTCCGATCACACTTGTTAATACCTATAATTAGTTGCTAGCAAATTATTAACAAAAACTGACGAGTACACTTTCTATGGCTGAAACAAACTCTAAACAGCCGCGTCTACTGGTGACACTAACAGCGTTATTCGCCGCCTTCTGCGGCCTGTACCTGTTAATCGGTGGCGTCTGGCTGGTCGCAATCGGCGGCTCCTGGTACTACCCTATTGCGGGCCTGGTTATGCTTGGCGTAACTGTTCTGCTCTGGCGTAGAAAACAATCCGCACTGTGGCTTTATGCGGCATTACTCCTCGCAACCATGATCTGGGGCGTCTGGGAAGTCGGGTTCGACTTCTGGGCACTGACGCCACGCAGCGACATTCTGGTCTTCTTCGGTATCTGGCTGATCCTGCCGTTCGTCTGGCGTCGCCTGATTGTGCCTTCCAGCGGTGCCGTTGCGGCGCTGCTTGTCGCTCTGCTAATCAGTGGCGGTATCCTGACCTGGGCTGGCTTTAACGACCCGCAGGAGATCAACGGTACGCTGAATGCAGAATCCACCCCTGCGGCGGCTATCTCGCAGGTGGCTGACGGCGACTGGCCAGCGTATGGCCGTAACCAGGAAGGTCAGCGCTACTCCCCGCTGAAGCAGATCAACGCGGACAACGTGAAAAACCTGAAAGAAGCCTGGGTATTCCGTACCGGCGATCTGAAGATGCCAAACGATCCGGGTGAACTGACCAACGAAGTGACGCCAATTAAAGTGGGCAACATGCTTTATCTGTGTACGGCGCACCAGCGTCTGTTCGCGCTCGACGCGGCCACCGGTAAAGAGAAATGGCACTTCGATCCGCAGCTGAACTCCAACCCGTCGTTCCAGCACATCACCTGCCGCGGTGTCTCTTACCACGAAGCGCGTGCGGATAATGCCAGCCCGGACGTCATTGCCGACTGTCCTCGCCGCATTATGTTGCCGGTGAACGATGGCCGCCTGTTCGCGATTAACGCCGAAACAGGCAAGCTGTGCGAAACCTTCGCCAACAAAGGTATCCTGAACCTGCAGACCAACATGCCGGACACCACGCCGGGTCTGTATGAACCCACCTCACCGCCAATCATCACTGATAAAACCATCGTGATTGCTGGTTCGGTCACGGATAACTTCTCTACCCGCGAAACCTCTGGCGTTATCCGTGGTTTCGACGTGAATACCGGTAAACTGCTGTGGGCCTTCGATCCGGGCGCGAAAGATCCTAACGCGATCCCGTCTGATGAACACACCTTTACCTTCAACTCGCCAAACTCCTGGGCACCGGCTGCGTATGATGCGAAGCTGGATCTGGTCTACCTGCCAATGGGCGTGACCACGCCTGATATCTGGGGCGGTAACCGTACCCCTGAGCAGGAACGTTATGCCAGCTCCATTCTGGCGCTGAACGCGACCACCGGGAAACTGGCGTGGAGCTACCAGACCGTACACCACGATCTGTGGGATATGGATATGCCGTCCCAGCCAACGCTGGCGGACATTACCGTTAACGGCAAAACCGTTCCGGTGATTTATGCTCCGGCGAAAACCGGTAACATCTTCGTACTGGACCGTCGTAACGGCGAGCTGGTTGTGCCTGCACCGGAAAAACCGGTTCCTCAGGGCGCGGCTAAAGGCGATTACGTCACTAAAACGCAGCCGTTCTCCGAACTGAGCTTCCGTCCGAAGAAAGACCTCAGCGGCGCAGACATGTGGGGTGCCACCATGTTTGACCAGCTGGTGTGCCGCGTAATGTTCCATCAGCTGCGCTATGAAGGCATCTTTACCCCCCCTTCTGAGCAGGGCACGCTGGTCTTCCCGGGTAACCTTGGGATGTTCGAATGGGGCGGGATCTCCGTTGACCCTAACCGTCAGGTAGCGATCGCCAACCCGATGGCGCTGCCGTTTGTCTCTAAACTGATCCCACGTGGTCCGGGTAACCCGATGGAGCAGCCGAAAGACGCGAAAGGCAGCGGTACCGAAGCCGGTATTCAGCCGCAGTATGGCGTACCGTTTGGCGTGACCCTGAATCCGTTCCTGTCTCCGTTTGGTCTGCCGTGTAAACAGCCTGCCTGGGGGTATATCTCCGGTCTGGATCTGAAAACCAACCAGATCGTGTGGAAAAAACGTATTGGTACCCCGCAGGACAGCATGCCGTTCCCGATGCCGGTTCCGGTGCCGTTCAACATGGGTATGCCAATGCTGGGTGGCCCAATTTCCACCGCCGGTAACGTGCTGTTCATCGCGGCAACCGCAGATAACTACCTGCGCGCGTACAACATGACCAACGGTGAGAAACTGTGGCAAGGCCGTCTGCCAGCCGGTGTACAGGCAACGCCGATGACCTATGAAGTGAATGGCAAGCAGTACGTTGTCATCTCTGCGGGCGGTCACGGTTCGTTTGGCACGAAGATGGGCGACTATATTGTCGCGTATGCGTTGCCGGATGACGCAAAATAAATGCAAAACGGCAACCTCGGTTGCCGTTTTTTATGTTTGTTCCCTCTCCCACCGGGAGAGGGCCAGGGTGAGGGCATCAGGCCACACCTGCGAAATGTAGGCCGGGTAAGGCGAAGCTGCCACCCGGCTTTTTTATACGGTAAAACCCAGCATCATTCCCGTATCTTCATGCTCCAGCAGATGACAGTGCGCCATATATGCAAACTCCTTCGGCGCCTCGTGGTCAAACTTCACCAGCACCTCGCTGATGCCGCCTTCCACTCTCACTGTATCTTTCCAGCCCGCGCGATGCGCATCCGGCGCTTTGCCGTTCTCTGAAAGAATACGGAACTGGGTGCCGTGAATATGGAACGGATGCAGCATCATGTCGCCTTCGCCTGAAATCACCCAGCGCTCAAACTGCCCTTTTGTAGCAGCAAACATTGGCGTGTTCATATCGAACGCTTTGCCGTTGATCATATTGGCATTGTGGAAATCAAACCCGTGGCCGCCGTGATTCATACCGCCCATCTTGCCGTGATCCATGTTCATATGGCCCATCATCTGCCCGTGGTGCATCCCCGCCATCGCCTGATCGCCATACTTTTTCATCAGCGCCTGCATGCCCATCATGTCGAGCATCGGATCCATGGAGAGCTGAAGCTTACGTTGCGTAAGCCCATCCAGCGACGGAAGTGCCGGCAGCGTGGTTAAGGTGTCCGGCAGCGTACCAGAGGCGGTGATCTGCAGCGGCTGAATACGTAAAACCGGGTGCGGCTTATCGAATGGCGCAACGGCCATCCCCATCTGGCTGACCGGGAGCGTCACCAGGTCAAATGACTTACCGTCGCTGATGTCCACCAGCACCTCAAAGCGCTCGCCCATCAGCACAGGGAGTTCATTCACTTTGACCGGCTCAGGCAGCAGTCCTCAGTCGCTCGCCACGACGTACAACGGACGATTATCGCTGGTGGCAAAGTTCAGCGAGCGCGCGTTGCATCCGTTGAGCAGACGTAACCGCAGCCAGCCTTTTGGTGCAGCGTGCTGGGGGTAGATCGCGCCATTGGTCAGCAGCGTATCGCCAAACCAGCCTACCGCCGCGGTCATCACATCCAGCTGATAATCAATCTGACCGTCTGCGGAGAATTTTTTGTCCTGCACAATGACCGGCACATCGTCGATACCCCACTGTTTGGGCAGACGCAGCAAGCGACTTTCGTCATCTTCAATCAGCACCAGGCCTGCCAGTCCCATGGCCACCTGATGGCCCGTTTTACCATGCTGATGCGGATGGAACCAGCAGGTCGCCGCCCGCTGCTCGGGGGTAAAGGTCACGGTGCGCTTCCCGCCCGCTTTTATAATCCCTTGCGGACCGCCGTCGACCTCGCCCGGCACTTCCAGCCCGTGCCAGTGCAGCGTCGTCTCTTCTGCCAGCGTGTTGTGAATATCAACGGTGACGGCTTTTCCTCTGCGCAGTTGCAACGCCGGGCCAAGCACATTGCCGTTATAGCCCCAGGTGGTGGCGTTATTTTTACCAAACGCCGTTTTACCGGACTGAACCACCAGCTGGATACGGCCACGGGCATCGGCGGTCAATAAATCAGGAATGGGTAAGGCAGGTCTGTCAGCCGCCAGAACCGCGCGACTCCACAGTGGTAATGCGCTGGCAACCCCCAACGCAACGGAATATTTTAGAAATTCACGACGTTGCATATTCATTTCCTTATTTCGTGCAGACGATCTTTTGAGCATAAACCCTCCCCTTACCGGAAGGTCAAGTAACGCGGCAATAATAAAGATCGTCGCACTGGCACCAAATATGCTAACGTTGATTTTCCGTGATGCAGTGGTAGAAGCAATGAAGACGTTTTTCAGGACAATTTTGTTCACCAGCCTGATGGCAATGTGTGCGAACAGCTATGCGCTCAGTGAAAATGAAGCGGAAGATATGGCCGATCTGACGGCGGTTTTTGTGTTCCTGAAAAATGATTGTGGCTACCAGAATTTACCCAACGGGCAAATTCGTCGCGCACTGGTCTTTTTTGCCCAGCAGAACCAATGGGACCTCAGCAACTACGACAGCTTCGACATGAAAGCGCTCGGTGAAGACAGTTACCGTGATTTAAGCGGTATTGGCATCCCAACGGCAAAAAAATGCAAAGCGCTGGCCCGCGATTCGCTTAGCCTGCTCGCCTACGTGAAATAACCTTCCCGACGCCTCTTGTTTCGCCTGGAACCGTGCAACCACGGTTATAGTTAGCTATCATGTTTCGCTCATTTTTCGTGAGTGTAACGGATGTTAACGAAGAGGAGTCCGCGTATGGCCGACCACACGTTGTGGCATGAAACACTGCATGACCAGTTTGGTCAGTACTTTGCCGTTGATAACGTGCTTTATCATGAGAAAACCGATCATCAGGATCTGATCATCTTCGAGAATGCCGCTTTTGGCCGCGTAATGGCGCTGGACGGCGTGGTGCAAACCACCGAGCGAGATGAGTTTATCTATCATGAGATGATGACCCACGTCCCGCTGCTGGCCCATGGCCACGCGAAGCACGTGCTGATTATCGGCGGCGGCGACGGGGCGATGCTGCGCGAAGTCTCCCGCCACCAGTCCATTGAAACCATCACCATGGTAGAGATCGACGCGGGCGTGGTCTCATTCTGTCGTCAGTACCTGCCTAACCATAACGCGGGTAGCTACGACGATCCGCGCTTTAAGCTGGTGATTGACGATGGCGTGAACTTCGTCAACCAGACGAATCAGACGTTTGACGTCATTATCTCCGACTGTACCGACCCTATCGGCCCGGGAGCCTCGCTGTTTACCTCATCGTTCTACGAGGGTTGCAAGCGTTGTCTGAACCCTGGCGGTATCTTCGTGGCGCAAAATGGCGTCTGCTTCCTGCAGCAGGATGAAGCGCTCGACAGCCACCGCAAACTGAGCACCTATTTTGGCGATGTTAGCTTCTATCAGGCTGCCATTCCGACCTACTACGGCGGGATCATGACCTTTGCCTGGGCGACGGATAACGACGTCCTGCGTCATCTCTCCACGGAGATTATCCAGGCGCGCTTCCATCAGGCAGGTCTCCAGTGCCGTTACTACAATCCGGCGGTCCATACCGCAGCCTTCGCCTTGCCGCAGTACCTGCAAGATGCACTGTCCTCCCAGGGGGTGAACTAATTGAAAAAGCTTAAACTGCATGGCTTTAACAACCTGACGAAAAGCCTGAGTTTTTGTATTTACGATATCTGCTACGCCAAAACAGCGGAAGAGCGCGATGGCTACATCGCCTATATCGATGAACTCTACAATGCCAACCGACTGACCGAGATCCTGTCGGAAACCTGTTCTATTATCGGCGCAAATATTCTGAACATCGCCCGCCAGGATTATGAACCTCAGGGCGCCAGCGTGACCATTCTGGTCAGCGAAGAGCCGGTCGATCCTAAGCTTATCGACAAAACCGAGCATCCGGGCCCGCTGCCTGAAGTGGTTGTCGCCCACCTCGATAAAAGCCATATCTGCGTGCACACCTACCCGGAGAGCCACCCGGAAGGCGGCCTGTGTACGTTCCGCGCCGATATCGAAGTATCCACCTGCGGCGTGATCTCCCCGCTAAACGCGCTGAACTATTTAATTCACCAGCTGGAATCCGATATCGTCACCATTGATTATCGTGTGCGTGGTTTTACGCGCGATATCAATGGCATGAAGCACTTTATCGATCACGAGATCAACTCCATTCAGAACTTTATGTCCGAGGACATGAAATCGCTGTACGACATGATGGACGTGAACGTGTACCAGGAGAACATCTTCCACACCAAGATGCTGCTTAAGGAGTTTGACCTTAAGCACTACATGTTCCACACAAAGCCAGAAGATTTAAGCGAAGAAGAGCGTAAAGTCATTACCGACCTGCTCTGGAAAGAGATGCGCGAAATCTACTACGGCCGCAATATTCCGGCCGTGTAAGACTCGCACGGAGCAAGGACGCTCCTGTGTGCTATTTCTGTTTCATAAACTCCCGGTACGCCGCCACGACCTGCAGAAAGTCCTCCACGCCGCACAGCGACAGGCTCTCTTCGTCGTAGTAGCTCATCCCCTCTTCCATCTCGTCGCCCGAGAATTCCAGCTGATTGGCCCGCACCATCACCTCTTCGCCATCCATCCACAGCGTGTATTCATGACCCGCACGTTGCCAGGAGCGTTCACTGCCTTTTATCGCATTCGCCGCCTGTTCAACTTCATCAAGAAGCGCAAGATTTTCTTTCACTTCTTCGTTAAACCAGTGTCCAACGGCTTCGTGGCCCATCGACATACGCACTTTCACCACCCCGGTGATGTCGCGCAGAAATTCGTAATCCATAGTGTTTTCCTCTGCAAAGCCATTACGGTAATTATCGCAGCAGAGAGGAAGAAAAAAAGCGTGTGAGGTGGGAGGAATGAAAATAAAAAGGTGAGAGCAAGGCCCTGCGGCCTGATGCCCTCACCCCGGCCCTCTCCCACGGGAGAGGGTGCAAACACTAAAAACCGTCTCGTGGAGACGGTTTTGCTTTTATACCGCCGTCTGGAAGATAACCCCGTCAGCTTTCTCGGTGTACTGAGAGAGCTGGTCGAAGTTCAGATAGCGATAGGTATCCACCGCCGTCTTATCAACCTGAGCAACGAAGGTCTGGTACTCTTCCGGCGTTGGCAGTTTGCCAATCAGCGCCGCAACCGCCGCCAGCTCAGCAGACGCCAGGTAGACGTTCGCCCCGGTACCTAAACGGTTCGGGAAGTTACGGGTAGAGGTGGAGACCACCGTCGCACCGTCTGCCACGCGCGCCTGGTTACCCATACACAGGGAACAGCCAGGGATTTCGATGCGCGCACCGCTCTTACCAAACACGCTGTAGTAACCCTCTTCAGTCAGCTGCGCCGCATCCATACGGGTTGGTGGCGCTACCCAAAGGCGGGTTGGCAGTTGGCCTTTATGAGTATCCAGCAGTTTACCGGCAGCACGGAAGTGACCGATGTTGGTCATACAGGAACCGATGAACACTTCGTCGATCTTATCGCCCTGCACGTCAGACAGCAGACGCGCATCGTCAGGATCGTTCGGTGCACAGAGAATTGGCTCTTTAATGTCTGCCAGATCGATGTCGATCACCGCCGCATATTCTGCGTCAGCATCGGCTTCCAGCAGCTGCGGATCCGCCAGCCATTTCTCCATCCCCTGAATACGACGCTCCAGCGTACGACGGTCGCCGTAGCCTTCCGCAATCATCCACTTCAGCAGGACGATGTTAGAGTTCAGATACTCAATGATCGGCTCTTTGTTCAGCTTGATGGTACAACCCGCGGCGGAACGCTCTGCGGACGCATCGGTCAGTTCGAATGCCTGCTCAACTTTGAGATCCGGCAGCCCTTCAATTTCCAGGATGCGGCCAGAGAAGATGTTCTTCTTACCTTTCTTCTCAACGGTCAGCAGGCCCTGTTTGATGGCATACAGCGGGATAGCGTGAACCAGGTCGCGCAGGGTGATACCCGGCTGCATTTTACCTTTGAAGCGCACCAGTACCGATTCCGGCATATCCAGCGGCATCACGCCGGTCGCTGCGGCAAACGCCACCAGACCGGAGCCCGCCGGGAAGGAGATACCAATCGGGAAACGGGTATGGGAGTCACCGCCGGTACCTACAGTATCCGGCAGCAGCATACGGTTCAGCCAGGAGTGGATAACGCCGTCGCCCGGACGCAGGGAGACGCCGCCACGGTTCATGATGAAGTCTGGCAGCGTGTGGTGCGTGGTTACGTCAACCGGCTTCGGATACGCCGCCGTGTGACAGAAGGACTGCATGACCAGATCGGACGAGAAGCCCAGGCACGCCAGGTCTTTCAGCTCGTCACGGGTCATTGGGCCAGTGGTGTCCTGAGAGCCCACAGAGGTCATCTTCGGCTCGCAGTAAGCGCCAGGACGGATACCGGCCACGCCGCACGCGCGGCCAACCATTTTCTGCGCCAGCGAGAAGCCACGATTGCTTTCTGCTACGTCTTTCGCATGACGGAACACGTCTGAGTGCGGCAGACCCAGCGCTTCACGCGCTTTGGTGGTCAGGCCACGACCGATGATCAGCGGGATACGGCCACCGGCACGCACTTCGTCGATCAGCACATCGGTTTTCAGCTCGAAGCTTGCCAGCTGCTCGTTGGTGTCGTGGTTACGGACTTCACCTTTATACGGGTAAACGTCAATCACGTCGCCCATGTTCAGGTTAGAGACATCCACTTCAATTGGCAGTGCGCCAGCATCTTCCATGGTGTTGAAGAAGATTGGGGCAATCTTACCGCCCAGGCACAAGCCGCCACCGCGTTTGTTCGGCACATGCGGAATATCGTCACCCATAAACCACAGGACGGAGTTAGTGGCGGATTTACGGGAAGAACCGGTACCGACAACGTCACCGACGTAAGCCAGCGGGAACCCTTTTTTCTGCAACGCTTCGATCTGTTTGATCGGGCCGACAACGCCTGGCTGATCCGGCTCAATGCCTTCACGGGCGTTTTTCAACATCGCCAGTGCGTGCAGCGGGATATCCGGGCGAGACCATGCATCCGGTGCCGGAGAGAGGTCATCGGTGTTGGTTTCACCGGTGACTTTGAATACGGTAACGGTAATTTTTTCAGCCAGCGCAGGACGGTTCAGGAACCATTCGGCATCGGCCCAGGACTGCATCACCTGCTTCGCATAGACGTTGCCTGCTTTGGCTTTTTCTTCCACATCGTAGAAGTTATCGAACATCAGCAGCGTTGAAGAGAGCGCTTTAGCGGCAATCGGTGCCAGCTTGTCGTTATCCAGCGCGTCAATCAGCGGATGAATGTTATAACCACCCTGCATGGTGCCGAGCAGTTCAATGGCTTTTTCAGGAGTAACCAGTGGGGAGGTGGCTTCGCCTTTGGCGATAGCAGCAAGGAATCCGGCTTTTACGTAGGCAGCTTCATCTACGCCAGGCGGTACGCGGTTGATCAGCAGATCTAACAGGAATTCTTCTTCGCCCTTAGGCGGGTTCTTCAGCAGCTCGACGAGCGCGGCCATTTGGGTTGCATCTAACGGTTTGGGTACAATTCCCTCGGCGGCACGTTCTGCTACGTGCTTACGGTATTCTTCTAGCACGACGGTTCTCCTCGCTCTCATTGTCATATGCGGCGGGCGTTCTCTTCACGCTCCTGTGAGACAGCAGTTTGTAGGGTAAATGCCCGATACCGCGTCGGGCAGCATAGCAGGATTTCTGCACAGTGTTAATCCGTTTACAAAAAAGCAACATTAAAAAATTTGCTGAATCGTTAAGCATGGTGTAGAGGGCTGACGGGTGGAATTTTGGCAACTAGTTGCGGTCCGCTCGCAAGAGCGGCCTTCTGAAATCCAGCGGCTTTTCAGCTATCACATATAATTGTGTAATAAATACTCACACTCTTTATCCGGACGTACCGGCTGTTCCCCAACAAAAGTCAAAACAGTAAAAGGCGAGTGAATAATACTCACGCCAACCGTAACGCCTCACGGCACAGCGCTTGTCTCGTTGGAGTCATTTTATGAAGTTGCCCTTTAAACCACATCTGCTTGTTCTTCTGTGCAGTGCCGGGCTGTTTGCCGCCTCAGGTGTCATGTTTGTCAAAAGTCGGGCGACAGAGCCTGTCGTCCCCGCTCCCGTCGCACAACAACCGGTACCCCCCGCAGCAGCGCAACCCGCCCCCGTCGTCGCCCCAGCCTATACGGCCGCGCAAATCGATCAGTGGGTTGCTCCCATCGCACTCTATCCGGATGCCCTGCTGTCACAAATTTTAATGGCCTCGACCTACCCGGCCAACGTCATCCAGGCGGCGCAGTGGTCCAAAGACAACCCTAAAATGGAAGGAGACGCCGCTATCCAGGCCGTTACCAGCCAGCCCTGGGATCCCAGCGTAAAATCGCTGGTCGCGTTTCCTCAACTGATGTCGCTGATGGGTGAAAACCCGCCGTGGGTACAAAATCTGGGGGATGCGTTTCTCGCGCAACCGAAGGATGTCATGGATTCCGTCCAACGCCTGCGCGCGCTGGCTCAAAAGACCGGCGCCTTACAATCGACGCCTCAGCAGACGGTCACCACCGTGACGAAACCTGCCCCGGCCAAATCGGCCACCAGCGAATCGACGACTTCCACCACGCCTGCCCCGACGGTGATCAAAATTGAATCCGCGGATCCGCAGGTCGTTTACGTCCCCACCTATAACCCCAATACCGTCTACGGTACCTGGCCAAACACTGCCTATCCGCCAACCTATCTTCCTCCTTCACCGGGAGAGCAGTTTACGGACAGTCTGGTCAAAGGCTTAGGCTTCAGCCTGGGTGTGGCGACAACCTACGCCATCTTCAGCAACATCGACTGGGATGATGACGACGACTGGAACCACCATCATGACGATGACTGGAATCACGGCGGCTATAACCGCAACGGTGATAACAATATCAATATCAACGTTGAGAACTTCAACAAAATCAGTGGTCAACGCCTGACGGATGCCAACCGCACCTGGCAGCATAACCCGGCGTATCGGGAAGGTGTGCCCTACCCCACCAGCCAGCTCAATAACCGCTTCCATTCCACTAACACGGTAACGGGGCTCAGTTCTACGCAGCAAAAACCGGTTAACCGCGACAGCCAGCGTCAGGCGGCCCTGAGCCAGATGGAGAAATCGACGGGTAAAACCTTCCCGCAAACCGCGCGTCCGGGAACCAGAGATGCACAGCGCCAGGCTTCAGGCGAACAGTTGAAGCAGATATCCCAGCGCAACAACTACCGTGGCTACGACACCAGACCGCAAACGGCAAAGCGAACCACCTCGCAGCAGCGTGATAATCACCCTGCCGTAACCCAGCGGCAGGAGAAACGGATCGCGCAGCCTGCTCAGCAACGCCATATCCCGCAGCGAACCAGCCAACCTCGCGCAAATGCCCTGAGTGGTAACGACAGCCGCTCTGCCAACTGGCAAGCCCAGCAGCAACGGGGGGCGCAAAGCAGACAATTGGCTGCCCGTCATCAGCAGCCGCGTCAGGCCCCTGCCGGACGTGCTGAACACCGTGAATTCCGTCATCGTTAAGGGAGCCAACATGAAAAAGAATCTTGTCTGTGGAATGGTGTTGTTCATGATGTCCGCCGCTGCGATGGCACAGCAATCCTTCAGCACGCCCGCTCAGGCGACCGATGCGCTGGCGCATGCCATCAGTGATCAGAATGAAACGGCGATGAACAATCTGCTTGGAGAGAACTGGCGCGATTTTCTGCCGCCTGAAGGGGTCGATCCTGATGCCGTCGATCGTTTCCTCCGCGACTGGAAGGTGCGGCACAACACGGTTATCGACGGTAATACGGCACATCTGGTTGTCGGAAATAACGACTGGCAGTTGCCCATCCCGGTTGTCAAAACCGCTGCCGGATGGCAATTCGATATCAAGGAGGGCGCCGAGGAGATCCTGACCCGCGAGATCGGGCGTAACGAGCTTGCCGCCATCGAAGCATTACATGCCTATGTGGATGCCCAGCAGAGCTATTTCGCCATGAATCAAAAATACGCGCAGAAAATTGTCAGCTCTGAAGGGAAAAAAGATGGTCTCTACTGGCCCGTTTCGCCGGGTGAAGCCCCCAGCCCGCTGGGACCGGCCTTCAGCCCCAAAGAGCCCGGTGCAGGCTATCACGGCTATCGGTTCCGTATCCTGCCTGATGAAAAAGGCTTTGCGATGGTGGCGTGGCCCGTCAGCTATGGCCAGACAGGCGTCATGAGCTTTGTGATAAACCAGGATGACAAAGTGTACCAGGCCGATCTCGGCAATGACTCTGAGCAGAAAGCCCAGGCGTTAACCGCCTATAGCCCGGATAAAACCTGGCAGCCTGTGACTCCCTGAATCCAGCACATAAAAAAAGCGGCCACAGGCCGCTTTTTTTGTCTGAAGAAACTTATTTCTTCTTCGCTTTCGCGTTTGGCAGGTCGGTGATGCTACCTTCAAACACTTCTGCCGCCAGGCCCACGGACTCGTGCAGAGTTGGGTGAGCGTGGATGGTCAGCGCGATGTCTTCCGCGTCGCAACCCATTTCGATCGCCAGACCGATTTCACCCAGCAGCTCGCCGCCGTTGGTACCGACAATCGCACCACCGATAACGCGGTGAGTCTCTTTGTCGAAGATCAGTTTGGTCATACCGTCTGCGCAGTCGGAAGCGATAGCACGGCCAGAAGCAGCCCACGGGAAGGTGGCGGTTTCGTAGCTGATGCCTTTCTCTTTCGCTTCTTTCTCGGTCAGGCCTACCCATGCCACTTCTGGCTCGGTGTACGCGATAGATGGGATCACTTTCGGATCGAAGTAGTGTTTCATGCCGGCGATAACTTCAGCGGCAACGTGACCTTCGTGAACACCTTTGTGCGCCAGCATTGGCTGACCGACGATATCGCCGATAGCAAAGATGTGCGGCACGTTAGTGCGCAGCTGTTTGTCAACGCGGATGAAGCCACGGTCGTCCACTTCCACGCCAGCTTTGCCCGCGTCGAGGTTCTTACCGTTCGGCACACGGCCGATCGCCACCAGCACGGCGTCGTAACGCTGTGGTTCGGATGGCGCTTTTTTACCTTCCATGGAAACGTAAATACCGTCTTCTTTCGCTTCAACGGCAGTCACTTTGGTTTCCAGCATCAGGTTGAATTTCTTGCTGATACGCTTGGTGAAGACTTTAACGATGTCTTTATCCGCAGCCGGGATAACCTGGTCGAACATTTCAACCACGTCAATGTCTGAACCCAGTGCATGGTACACGGTACCCATTTCCAGACCGATGATACCGCCGCCCATAACCAGCAGACGTTTTGGAACGGTTTTCAGTTCCAGGGCATCGGTGGAATCCCATACGCGTGGATCTTCATGTGGAATGAATGGCAGTTCGATTGGACGAGAGCCCGCCGCGATGATCGCGTTGTCGAAGTTGATTACGGTTTTGCCGTTTTCGCCTTCCACTTCCAGGGTGTTCGCGCCGGTGAATTTACCCAGACCGTTAACCACTTTCACTTTACGGCCTTTCGCCATGCCAGCCAGACCACCGGTCAGCTGAGTGATAACTTTCTCTTTCCAGGTACGGATTTTATCGATATCGGTTTTCGGCTCGCCGAAGACGATACCGTGTTCAGCCAGCGCTTTGGCTTCTTCGATAACTTTCGCTACGTGCAGCAGCGCTTTAGAAGGGATACAACCTACGTTCAGACAAACACCACCAAGGGTGTTGTAACGTTCTACGATGACGGTTTCCAGACCTAAATCAGCGCAACGGAAGGCTGCAGAGTAACCTGCGGGACCTGCCCCAAGTACCACGACCTGAGTTTTGATTTCAGTACTCATCATGACCTCTTATTGATTTCCGGCGGTCCAGGTACTTGTCGCCCTTCATCCACCGGGACGTTCTATCCGCTCGCAGTTTACAAAATTGTTAACAATTTTGAAACAACAAACGGCTCACGAATTGTCGCTTTCGCCAATAACCTCACAAACCACATGAGATTAACAGAAAAAAGCCGGCCGACTGGCCGGTTTTTCACTTACATCACCAGGCGGCGAATGTCACTCAGCATGTTGTTGATGATGGTGATGAAACGCGCACCATCAGCACCGTCGATCACGCGGTGGTCGAAGGACAGAGAGATTGGCATCATCAGACGCGGCACGAACTCTTTGCCATTCCACACCGGCTCCATCGCGGACTTGGACACACCGAGGATAGCCACTTCCGGCGCGTTAACAATCGGTGCGAAGTGGGTAGTACCCAGGCCGCCGATGCTGGAGATAGTGAAGCAGCCGCCCTGCATTTCGCCGGCAGTCAGCTTACCATCACGCGCTTTTTTGGAGATGGTGGTCAGTTCACGGGACAGCTCAGTGATGCTCTTCTTGTTCACGTCTTTGAAGACCGGAACAACCAGACCATTTGGCGTATCAACCGCAACACCGATGTTGATGTATTTCTTCAGCGTCAGCTTCTGGCCATCTTCGGACAGGGAGCTGTTGAAGCGTGGCATCTGCTCCAGGGCAGCGGCAACGGCTTTCATGATGAAGACCACTGGGGTGAATTTCACGTCCAGTTTACGCTTCTCAGCTTCGGCGTTCTGCTGTTTACGGAACGCTTCCAGATCGGTGATATCGGTTTTGTCGAAGTGCGTAACGTGCGGGATCATGACCCAGTTACGGCTCAGGTTAGCACCAGAGATTTTCTGGATGCGGCCCAGTTCCACTTCTTCAATTTCACCGAACTTGCTGAAGTCCACCTTCGGCCATGGCAGCATGCCCGGGATACCGCCGCCTGCGGCTGCAGCTGGTGCAGCTTCAGCGCGTTTCACCGCGTCTTTTACATAAGCCTGAACGTCTTCGCGCAGGATACGACCTTTACGGCCAGTCCCTTTCACTTTCGCCAGGTTCACGCCGAATTCGCGCGCCAGGCGACGAATCAGCGGGGTCGCGTGGACGTAAGCGTCGTTTTCAGCGAACTCAGATTTGCTTTCCGCTTTTGCAGCAGGTGCCGCTGGTTTAGCAGCCTGAGCAGGTGCTGCAGCCGGTGCTGGAGCAGCCGCGGCAGCCGGAGCGGCTGCAGGCGCAGCGCCTTCCACTTCGAAGACCATGATCAGAGAGCCGGTAGAGACTTTGTCGCCGGTGCTGATTTTGATCTCTTTAACTGTACCCGCGAACGGCGCAGGCACTTCCATAGAGGCTTTGTCGCCTTCAACGGTGATCAGTGACTGTTCAGCGGCAACTTTGTCGCCCACTTTCACCATCACTTCGGTCACTTCGACTTCGTCACCGCCGATGTCAGGAACGTTAACGTCTTTCACGCCGCCTGCTGCTGGTGCCGCCGCTGGAGCCGGAGCAGCAGTCTGAGCTGGCGCAGCGGCAGGTGCAGCACCCGCCACTTCGAAGATCATGATCAGAGAGCCGGTAGACACTTTGTCACCGGTGTTGATCTTGATCTCTTTAACGGTACCCGCGAACGGCGCCGGCACTTCCATAGACGCTTTATCGCCTTCTACGGTGATCAGAGACTGCTTAGCCGCAACGGTATCGCCCACTTTCACCAGGATTTCAGTGACTTCAACTTCGTCACCACCGATGTCAGGCACGTTAACTTCTTTCGCTGCCGCGGCAGCTGCTGGAGCAGCGGCGGCCGGAGCTTCTTTCTTCTCTTCCTGCGCAGGTGCAGCAGCTGCTGCACCGTCGGCGGAATCGAAAATCATGATCAGTTTGCCAGTCTCGGTTTTATCGCCAACAGAGACTTTGATCTCTTTAACGATGCCAGCCTGAGGAGACGGGACTTCCATAGAGGCTTTATCGCCTTCTACGGTGATCAGCGACTGTTCAGCTTCAACTTTGTCGCCAACTTTGACCAGGATCTCGGTGATTTCAACTTCATCAGCCCCGATGTCCGGTACATTGATTTCAATAGCCATTATTCTTTTACCTCTTACGCCAGACGCGGGTTAACTTTTTCTGCATCGATGTTGAATTTGGTAATTGCGTCCGCAACCACTTTCTTATCGATTTCGCCACGTTTAGCCAGTTCGCCCAGTGCTGCTACAACCACGTAAGAAGCATCAACTTCGAAGTGGTGACGCAGGTTTTCGCGGCTGTCAGAACGACCGAAGCCGTCAGTACCCAGTACGCGATAATCATCAGCTGGAACGTAAGTACGAACCTGCTCAGCGAACAGTTTCATATAGTCAGTAGACGCCACCGCTGGCGCGTCGTTCATCACCTGAGCGATGTACGGAACGCGTGGGGTTTCCATTGGGTGCAGCATGTTCCAGCGCTCACAATCCTGGCCATCACGCGCCAGTTCAGTGAAGGAGGTCACGCTGTACACGTCGGAACCCACACCGTAGTCTTTCGCCAGGATCTGCGCTGCTTCACGAACGTGACGCAGAATAGAACCGGAGCCCAGCAGCTGAACTTTACCTTTGCTACCTTCAATGGTTTCGAGTTTATAGATACCTTTACGGATACCTTCCTCGGCACCTGCTGGCATTGCCGGCATGTGGTAGTTTTCGTTCAGGGTGGTGATGTAGTAGTAAATGTTCTCTTGCGCTTCGCCGTACATGCGCTGCAGACCGTCATGCATGATGACTGCCACTTCGTACGCGTAAGACGGGTCGTAAGAGATACAGTTAGGGATAGTCAGAGACTGAATGTGGCTGTGGCCATCTTCGTGCTGCAGACCTTCACCGTTCAGGGTCGTACGACCGGAAGTACCACCAATCAGGAAGCCGCGAGCCTGCTGGTCGCCTGCCTGCCAGCACAGGTCACCGATACGCTGGAACCCGAACATGGAGTAGTAGATGTAGAACGGGATCATCGGCAGGTTGTTGGTGCTGTAGGAGGTCGCAGCAGCCAGCCAGGATGCGCCTGCGCCCAGCTCGTTGATACCTTCCTGCAGGATCTGACCTTTCTCGTCTTCTTTGTAGTATGCAACCTGCTCACGGTCCTGCGGGGTGTACTGCTGGCCGTTCGGGCTGTAGATACCGATCTGACGGAACAGACCTTCCATACCGAAAGTACGCGCTTCGTCAGCGATGATTGGCACCAGACGATCTTTGATCGACTTGTTCTTCAGCATCACGTTCAGGGCACGAACGAAAGCGATAGTGGTGGAGATCTCTTTGTTCTGCTCTTCCAGCAACTGAGAGAAGTCTTCCAGCGCTGGCAGTTCCAGTTTCTCGGTGAAGTTAGGCTGACGAGCTGGCAGGTAGCCTTTCAGCGCCTGACGACGTTCGTGCAGGTACTTGTACTCTTCAGAACCTTCCGGGAAGGTGATGTAAGACAGGTTTTCTACCTGCTCATCGGTCACTGGCACGTTGAAACGGTCGCGGATATAGCGCACGCCGTCCATGTTCATTTTCTTAACCTGGTGAGCGATGTTTTTACCTTCTGCGGTATCACCCATGCCGTAACCTTTGATGGTGTGGGCCAGGATTACAGTCGCTTTACCTTTGGTTTCGCGCGCTTTTTTCAGTGCAGCGTAGATTTTCTTCGGATCGTGACCACCACGGTTCAGCGCCCAGATCTGCTCGTCAGTCCAGTCTGCAACCAGTGCGGCGGTTTCAGGATATTTGCCGAAGAAGTGCTCACGAACGTAGGCACCGTCTTTGGATTTGAAGGTCTGGTAGTCACCGTCAACGGTTTCGTTCATCAGCTGGATCAGTTTACCGCTGGTGTCTTTACGCAGCAGTTCGTCCCAACGGGAACCCCACATTACTTTGATAACGTTCCAGCCAGCACCTGCGAAGATGCCTTCCAGTTCGTTGATGATCTTACCGTTACCGGTTACCGGACCATCCAGACGCTGCAGGTTACAGTTGATGATGAAGCACAGGTTGTCCAGCTTCTCACGAGTAGCGATGGTGATCGCACCTTTAGATTCTGGCTCATCCATCTCACCATCGCCCAGGAAGGCGTAAACGGTTTGCTCAGAGGTATCTTTCAGACCACGGTGTTCCAGGTACTTCAGGAATTTCGCCTGATAGATTGCACCAATTGGGCCCAGACCCATGGATACGGTCGGGAACTGCCAGAATTCAGGCATCAGTTTAGGGTGCGGGTAAGAAGACAGACCTTTACCGTGAACTTCCTGACGGAAGTTGTTCATCTGCTCTTCAGTCAGACGACCTTCCAGGAATGCACGTGCATAGATGCCCGGAGAGATGTGGCCCTGGAAGTACACCAGGTCGCCGCCGTCTTTCTCGTTAGCAGCACGGAAGAAGTGGTTGAAGCACACTTCGTAAACGGTCGCAGAGGACTGGAAGGACGCCATGTGGCCACCCAGCTCCAGATCTTTCTTGGACGCACGCAGAACGGTCATGATGGCGTTCCAGCGGATAGCAGAACGGATACGGCGTTCCAGATCCAGATTGCCCGGGTATTCCGGTTCGTCTTCAACGGCAATCGTGTTTACGTAGTTGCTAGCCCCTGCACCTGAAGCAACCTTCACGCCGCCTTTGCGGGCTTCAGAAAGCAGCTGATCAATCAGATACTGAGCGCGCTCAACACCTTCTTCACGGATGACCGATTCGATCGCCTGTAGCCAGTCGCGAGTTTCGATCGGATCCACGTCATTTTGGAGACGTTCTGACATGGGGGTATTCCTTATCTATCTAATACGTTGATTTGTCTGGAACCTGTCCCATTGTATTTTCGTCAGAAAACACAATAAGACAGGTTCTGCGTTTAGTTGCCGCGCTCTAAAAGTACCTGGCGCTTAATCCTTTCGTTGCTGTATGCGGCGTAATGAACGTTCGCGACGCGATTGTTCTCGGCTGCGGTCCAGCAAGATTTCCTCAATGAAAGCCAGATGTCGGTGCGACGCTTCGCGCGCCTGCTCCGGTTCCCCGGCCATTATCGCCTCGAATACTCGGGTGCGATGGTTGCTTACCAGCGGGAGCATGTCCCGACGGGCATACAACAATTCAAAATTTTGACGAACGTTCTGGGCCAGCATCGGCTCCATGCAGCGTAGCAGATGGAGGAGCACTACGTTGTGTGCCGCTTCGGTGACGGCAATCTGATACTGGACGACGGCATTGGACTCGGCGTCTAAATCGCCGGACTGCTGTGCCCGTTCAATGGCCTGATGCAGTTCGCGGATACGCACGCGATCTTCATCAGTGCTGCGAAGGGCGGCGTAATAGGCCGCGATACCTTCAAGCGCGTGACGGGTCTCAAGCAGATCAAACTGGGATTCTGGGTGGTCAGAGAGAAGTTCTACCAGCGGATCGCTGAAGCTCTGCCACAGGCTGTTTTGAACAAAGGTTCCGCCGCCCTGGCGACGAAGCAGCAAGCCCTTTGCTTCGAGGCGTTGAATCGCCTCACGCAGAGAGGGGCGGGATACGTCGAACTGTTTAGCCAGCTCGCGTTCTGGCGGAAGTTTCTCACCCGGGCGCAGTGTCCCCTCGAGGATTAAAAACTCCAGCTGCTGCTCAATCACATCGGATAGTTTTGGTTGGCGAATTTTGCTGTAGGCCATATTCCCTGTCTTACGCCTTTTTGCCCGGAGTCAATTGGTCTTACCAATTTCAAGTTCGTATCGCTAAAGTAACAAAGTATTCACCTTCTGTCCATATTGGTTTTGATTGAAATCAGTAAACCCTGCACATTTTAACAACCTTACAGAAATAACGTTTCAGAAATGTAACTTTGCACAAATGAGCTGATTACTACCAAAGAGGGAGTTTTAACCATAATGAAACGAGGGTTTTTGCAATCTGAAGCGATTCAACAACGCAAAAAATGAAAATTCTCCCACTTTTAAGGCATTTCTATTCTATAGGTTGGGGTAGTAAGAATTAACGGTGCGATTTACAAATGCTTTCTTTTTATTCAACTCGTCATCAGCCTTTCATAAAGCAGGTGCATTCACATGCGCTTACCACTATTCTTGCGCTTACGGAAGACATCTCCGCTTTTTTCGGTCTTATTAACCGTAAAGAAATAAATACAGAAAACGGATATTCATAATTACACACGCACAGCGTGAACATAACAACCACACACGAGGTTTCAAATGGAAGCTCAACAGCACGGCGATCAGCTAAAGCGCGGCCTTAAAAACCGCCATATACAGCTCATCGCATTGGGTGGTGCTATCGGCACAGGCCTGTTTCTGGGAAGCGCATCCGTCATCCAGTCGGCCGGTCCAGGCATTATTTTGGGTTACGCTATCGCAGGTTTTATTGCGTTTCTGATTATGCGCCAGTTAGGTGAGATGGTCGTTGAAGAGCCGGTTGCAGGCTCGTTCAGCCACTTTGCCTACAAATACTGGGGCAGTTTTGCCGGTTTCGCTTCCGGCTGGAACTACTGGGTGCTTTACGTTCTGGTGGCCATGGCAGAACTGACCGCCGTGGGGAAATACATTCAGTTCTGGTATCCCGAGATCCCAACCTGGGTTTCTGCGGCAGCGTTCTTCGTCATTATCAACGCCATCAACCTGACCAACGTAAAAGTGTTCGGTGAGATGGAGTTCTGGTTTGCCATCATCAAAGTCATTGCCGTGGTGGCGATGATTATCTTTGGCGGCTGGCTGCTGTTTAGCGGCAACGGTGGCCCACAGGCCACAGTGCGTAACCTCTGGGAGCAAGGTGGATTCCTGCCTCACGGGATGACCGGTCTGGTGATGATGATGGCCATTATTATGTTTTCCTTCGGGGGGCTGGAGCTGGTGGGGATCACCGCCGCTGAAGCCGACAACCCGGAGCAAAGCATCCCGAAAGCGACAAATCAGGTTATCTACCGAATTCTGATCTTCTATGTGGGTTCACTGGCCGTTCTGCTCTCGCTGCTGCCGTGGACACGCGTCACGGCCGACACCAGCCCGTTCGTCCTTATCTTCCACGAACTGGGCGATACCTTCGTGGCGAATGCACTCAATATCGTCGTGCTGACGGCGGCGCTTTCCGTTTACAACAGCTGCGTGTACTGCAACAGCCGCATGCTGTTCGGCCTTGCGCAGCAGGGTAACGCACCGAAAGCCCTGTTGAACGTCGATAAGCGCGGCGTGCCGGTCAATACCATCATTGTTTCGGCTATCGTGACGGCGCTTTGCGTGCTGATTAACTACATGGCACCTGAATCGGCGTTTGGCCTGCTGATGGCCCTGGTGGTCTCGGCTCTGGTGATTAACTGGGCGATGATCAGCCTGGCGCACATCAAGTTCCGCCGCGCTAAACAGCAGCAGGGCGTAACCACACGCTTCCCTGCCCTGCTCTATCCGCTGGGTAACTGGGTTTGCCTGCTGTTTATGGCGGGCGTGCTGGTAATTATGCTACTCACCCCAGGCATGGCGATTTCCGTTTACCTGATCCCGGTCTGGATTGCGATCCTCGGCGTGGGGTATCTGGTAAAACAGAAAAACGGTAAAACCGTAAAAGCACATTAATAGCCCCTCAGCTCAGCACTCGTTTCGCGGGTGCTGAGCGTTTGTTACCTTCCTCACAAATTCACCTCGTCAGCCGCTTTATCCATATCACCGCCCTGATACTGCAACGCATATATCGATTAGCCAGCAAATAATTCTCTCCATACCGTCACCCGGAGAGCAGTCAATGGATAACAATAAACTGTCAGTAAAAGAGAAGATCGGCTATGGGATGGGCGATGCAGGATGCAATATCATCTTCGGCGCCATCATGTTGTTTGTTAATTATTTTTATACCGATATTTTTGGGCTGGCACCTGCGCTGGTCGGCGTGTTGCTGCTGTCCGTGCGCGTCATTGATGCCGTTACGGACCCGATTATGGGGGCCATCGCGGACCGTACCCGCAGTAAATATGGGCGGTTTCGTCCATGGCTTTTGTGGATTGCGTTCCCCTATGCGCTGTTCAGTATCCTGATGTTCACCACGCCTGACTGGAGCTATAACAGCAAAGTTATCTATGCCTTTGTGACCTACTTCCTGCTCTCGTTAACCTATACGGCCATCAACATTCCCTACTGCTCGTTGGGCGGCGTGATCACCAATGACCCAAAAGAGCGCGTGGCCTGCCAGTCCTATCGCTTTGTGATGGTGGGTATTGCCACGCTTTTACTGTCGCTCACGCTCCTGCCGATGGCCGACTGGTTTGGTGGCGATAACAAAGCCAAAGGCTACCAGATGGCGATGACCGTGCTGGCGCTGATTGGTACCTGTATGTTCCTGTTCTGCTTCGCCACCGTGCGCGAGCGCGTACGTCCGGCGGTGCAGACCCATGATGAGCTGAAAAACGATCTGAAGGACGTGTGGAAAAACGACCAGTGGGTACGCATTCTGCTGCTGACCCTCTGCAACGTCTGCCCGGGCTTTATCCGCATGGCGGCCACCATGTATTACGTCACCTGGGTAATGGGCCAGAGCACTCACTTTGCCACCCTGTTTATCAGCCTGGGCGTGGTGGGGATGATGCTCGGCAGTATGCTGGCGAAAGTGCTGACCGACCGCTGGTGTAAACTGAAAGTGTTCTTCTGGACCAACATCGTGCTGGCGCTTTTCTCCTGCGCGTTCTATTTCTTCGACCCGAAAGCGACCGTCACCATCGTGGTGCTCTACTTCCTGCTTAACATTCTTCACCAGATCCCATCTCCGCTGCACTGGTCGCTAATGGCCGATGTGGACGACTATGGCGAGTGGAAAACCGGTAAACGCATCACCGGGATCAGCTTCTCGGGCAATATCTTCTTCCTCAAGCTGGGGCTGGCGATTGCTGGCGCGATGGTGGGCTTCCTGCTCTCATGGTATGGCTACGACGCCGGTGCGAAAGCGCAAAGCGCAGAGGCCATTAACGGGATCGTTCTGCTGTTTACCGTGATCCCGGGTGTGGGGTATTTGATCACTGCGGGCGTAGTACGACTGCTGAAAGTGGATCGGGAAACCATGAAACAGATCCAGCTCGACCTGGAGAAACGCCGCACCAACTACAGCGAACTGAACGCCTGGCAGGAAACGAGAGCCGAAACAAAAGAAGGAACGCCGCATGCATAACTGGCCTAACCCGTTTATAGAACAACGCGCTGACCCGTACATTCTGCGTCATGAAGGGCAATATTATTTTATCGCCTCCGTGCCGCAATACGACAGGCTGGCGATCCGCCGGGCAGCGTCGCTGGAAGGTTTGCGCAGTGCCGACGAGGTGGTCGTATGGCGCAAACCGGAGACCGGCCCAATGAGCCAGCTTATCTGGGCACCGGAACTGCATCATATCGACGGTAAGTGGTACATCTATTTTGCCGCCGCGCACACCCAGGCGCTGGATGGTCTGGGCATGTTCCAGCACCGCATGTTTGTGCTGGAGTGTGCCGACCGCGACCCGCTAACCGGCACGTGGACTGAAAAAGGCCAGGTAAAAACGCCATTCGACACCTTTGCGCTGGACGCGACCACGTTCGTGCATCAGGGGAAACGCTGGTATCTGTGGGCGCAAAAAGCCCCGGATATCTCCGGCAACTCCAATCTCTATTTATGTGAAATGGAGAACCCGTGGACGCTGAAAGGCGAGCCGGTGATGCTCAGTAAACCGGAATATGACTGGGAGTGCCGCGGCTTCTGGGTCAACGAAGGCCCGGCGGTGCTGTTCCACGGCGACAAGTTGTTTATCAGCTATTCCGCCAGCGCGACCGACGAGAACTACTGCATGGGGCTGCTGTGGACAGAGATCAATGCCGATCCGCAAAATCCTGCCAACTGGCACAAGGCCTCGCGCCCGGTCTTCGTCACCAGCTACGAAAACCGCCAGTATGGGCCAGGCCATAACAGCTTTACACAAACGCCGGAAGGAGAAGATGTGCTGGTGTATCACGCGCGAAATTACACCGAAATTGAAGGCGATCCGCTTTATGACCCCAATCGTCATACCCGCCTGAAGCTCGTCCGCTGGCACGAAAACGGGATGCCTGATTTTGGCATCCCGCCTGCCGATACGCCGTAACCGCTACGGCACGCGGGTTCAGACCAGCGTGCCGTAAATGGTTAGCAACGCTACGATAACGACCACCACAAACGACGTTTTCTTCGCCATCGAGACCGCCGCTTTCGGCGTTTCTATCTTGTCGGTATGCGGCTCACGCGCCAGAGAGAACTGCGCCAGGCGTGTGAGCACCTGGTACTGCGAGGTATGACGGTCGCCAAGCGACGCGAACCACGCCGGGAGCGCTTTTTCGCCGTGGCCAATAAGCGCGTAGACCACACCCACCAGACGAACCGGAAGCCAGTCGAGCACGTGCAGGATCGCATCAATGCCGGAGAGCAAACGTTCATGCGGGGTGAGATAGCGGGCAAGCCAGGTCTGCCAGGCGCGCAGGAACGCATATCCCATCAGCAGTACCGGCCCCCACGGGCCCCCCACCACAAACCAGAACAGCGGCGCCAGGTAGTAGCGGAAGTTAATCCACAGCAGCGCGTTTTGCAGTTCACGCAGGAACTCGCGTTCATCGCAATCCGGCGGCACGCCGTGGATCATCGTCAGCTCGCTGGCCATGGCGCTACGTGCATGCGCATCATCACGGGAAGCGGCTTTCAGATAAGCGTGATAGTGCATACGCACCTTGCCTGCGCCAATACACAGCACGCCGAGCAGGATCCACACCACCAGTAGCGGCACGTTGAAAAAGAGGCCGTATAACGAGCGCAGCAGCAAGAACGTAATCACCATCACGCCCGCGGTCATCAGCAGCGTACGCAGCATGGAAAAATGGTTAATCCGGCGGAAAAGCACCTCCAGCCGGTGATCCAGATGCCAGTGCTCACCGAGTTTGAACAAGCGTTCAGCGATGATAACCAGCAGCATGGTAAACAACGTCATGTTATCTCCTTATTCTGACGACGCGGTAAGCATGGCGCGAAACCGGGGCCAGTCAAATGCAGGGCCAGGATCGGTTTTTCGCGCCGGGGCGATATCACAGTGTCCCGTAATGTTCTCTGCAATCGCAGGGTAAAGCCTGATGAGCGTTTGGGTGATATCCACCAACCGCTGGTACTGTGCATCGGTATAAGGGGTGGTGTCCGTGCCTTCCAGTTCAATCCCAATAGAGAAGTCATTGCAACGCTCGCGCCCCTGATACATCGAGACACCCGCATGCCAGGCGCGCTTATCAAAAGGAACATACTGAACCACTTCGCCATCGCGACGGATCAGGCAGTGCGCCGATACGCGCAGATGCGCAATCTCAGCAAAGAAAGGATGGGCATCGGGATCTATCGTTCCCGTGAATAACGCATCGATCCACGGACCGCCAAACTCACCCGGCGGGAGACTAATGTTATGAACCACCAGCAGTGTGGGCTTTTCATCCTCCGGGCGGCCATCGTGGTGCGGTGAGGGTACACGCCGCGCATCCACCAGCCATCCGTCTTCTAACAACATGCTGGAACTCCTTATGTATGGTGCTGTTACTCGGTTCAGAGTAGCATGTTTCAATATTATGATTCGTTACCAATTTGGAGTTTTATCATGCCGCCTCGCCGCTACAACCCCGACCACCGACGTGAAGCGCTTCTGGAACGTATTAATATGGATATTCCGGCAAGCGTTGCCCATGCTTTGAAAGAAGATCTGGGCGGTGACGTCAGCGCGGACAACGATATTACCGCACAATTATTGCCGAAAGAGACACGCTCACACGCCGTGATCATCACCCGTGAAGATGGCGTGTTTTGCGGCAAGCGCTGGGTTGAAGAGGTCTTTACTCAACTGGCCGGCGATGAGGTGCAAATCACCTGGCATGTTGAAGACGGTGACGCCATTACCGCAAACCAGCCGCTGTTTGAGCTTGAAGGCCCGTCCCGCGTGCTGCTGACCGGTGAACGTACCGCGCTTAACTTTGTTCAGACCCTGTCAGGAGTGGCAAGCGAAGTGCGTCGTTACGTTGACCTGCTGGCCGGTACCCATACGCAACTGCTGGACACCCGTAAAACGCTGCCGGGTCTGCGCACGGCATTAAAGTACGCGGTGCTTTGTGGCGGGGGAGCCAACCACCGTCTGGGGTTGTCAGACGCCTTCCTGATTAAAGAGAACCACATTATTGCCTCTGGCTCCGTGCGTCAGGCGGTGGAGAAAGCCTTCTGGCTGCACCCTGATGTGCCGGTTGAAGTGGAAGTTGAAAACCTCGAAGAGCTGGAGCAGGCCATCAAGGCCGGTGCCGATATCATCATGCTCGATAACTTTGCAACAGCACAGATGCGCGAGGCGGTGAAGCTCACCAACGGCCAGGCACAGCTCGAAGTTTCAGGGAACGTCACCTTCGAAACGATCCGTGAATTCGCCGAAACCGGCGTGGACTACATTTCTGTCGGGGCGCTGACCAAGCACGTTCGCGCCCTCGATCTCTCCATGCGCTTCAAATAACGTCGTCTCCCCTCTCTGCTGGAGAGGGGAAATTTCAGCCCTCCTCGCAATCTCTCTGTTCTTCTCTGCAAGTAAGTACAAATTCCCTGAACGCCGCTTCACGTTCCATTTTTTGCCCCTCGTCTGCTTTTTTCCCCGCTGTCAGAGTAGCGCCACTTAACCCTGAGGAGCAGATATGAACAGACAACAAGGCTTCACGCTCATTGAGCTGATGGTGGTAATCGGCATTATTGCCATCCTGAGCGCCATTGGTATTCCCGCCTACCAGAACTACCTGCGAAAAGCGGCCCTGACCGACATGCTGCAAACGTTCGTGCCCTATCGCACGGCGATTGAACTTTGTGCCCTGGAACATGGCGGCGTGACGAGCTGCGACGGCGGCAGTAACGGTATCCCTTCTCCAACGACAACACGGTATGTCTCAGGAATGAGCGTGACGCAGGGCGTCGTGACGTTAACGGGCCAGGAGAGCCTCAACGGACTTGAGGTGGTGGTGACACCGCAATGGAGCAGTGGCAACGGTATGACGGGCTGGAAACGTAGCTGCAATATCAGCAACGACGGTGCGCTCAAAGAGGCCTGTGAAGATGTTTTCCGTTTCGACAGTAACTGACAGGAGCGGATAATGAATTCAGATCAACTCGTCACCCTGTGCCAGCGCCACCATGCTTTGCTGCTGACCAGCGACGCCGACATGATTAGCATCGCCGTCGTGGGCAATCCCGCCGCTGAAATGATGGAAGCGCTGCGTTTCGCCACGCAAAAACGTATTGATATTGAATGCTGGACAGCGGAGCGCATGGAAAAACACCGGCAGTTAACCGCGCAATCACACCTCCCGGTTGTTTTAACACCGCATAACACGGTGGATATTCTCAACCACACCCTGCAGCAGGCGATCAACCAGCGCGCATCTGACATTCATATCGAACCGATGGGGGATATCTGTCAGGTCCGCTTGCGTGTTGACGGTGTGCTTTGCCCGCTGCCACCGCTTTCTGCAGCGGTGGCAAATACCCTCGCCGCTCGCTTAAAAGTGCTGGGCCAACTGGATATTGCGGAGCGCCGTTTACCGCAGGATGGTCAATTTACGATTGAACTGGCAAGCGAGCCGGTCTCTTTTCGCATCGCCACGCTTCCCTGCAGCGGCGGAGAGAAAATTGTGCTGCGCCTGCTGCATCAGGTTCATCAGGCGCTGGAACCCGAAAAACTGGGAATGAGTGCGAAACAGCTGGCCCGCTTTAACGAGATCCTTCATCAACCGCAGGGGCTGATTTTGGTCACAGGCCCCACTGGCAGCGGAAAAACGGTCACGCTCTATAGCGCATTGCAGGCGCGTAATACCCCTGACGTTAACATCTGCAGCGTGGAAGATCCGATCGAGATCCCGCTTGCGGGGCTGAACCAAACGCAGATTAATCCCCGTGCGGGCTTAACCTTTCAAAGCGTTCTGCGGGCGCTCCTGCGCCAGGATCCGGACATCATTATGGTAGGCGAAATCCGCGATAGTGAAACGGCAGAGATCGCCATTAACGCCGCACAGACCGGGCATCTGGTGCTGTCGACGCTGCACACCAACTCCACGACGGAAACCGTCATTCGCCTGCAACAGATGGGGGTCGCACGCTGGATGATCTCCTCTGCGCTTTCGCTGGTGATTGCCCAGCGGCTGGTGCGTCGTCTGTGTCCTCACTGTCGGCAGGAAGCCAGCAGCCGCGCAGAATTACCGCGCACCGTATGGCCCCGGCCGCTTCCTCGCTGGCAACCTGGCGGCTGCGATCGCTGCTATCACGGCTTTTATGGCCGCGTCGCCATTTTTGAAGTCCTCGCCATCGACACCACGCTCCGGCAGGCCATCGCCAGTGGTGCCTCGATAGAGGTCATCGAAGCCAGCGCCCGTCAGGCGGGAATGACATCGTTATTTGAGCAGGGTTGTCTGGCCGTAGAGCAAGGTCTGACCACGCTCGAAGAGTTGCTGCGCGTGCTGGGAATGCCCAATGAGTATTAATCATCTCTGGCGCTGGCGGGCGCTATCCAGTGAAGGCGAATCTCTGTGTGGGGTGCTGTGGGCGGCAGATCGCGAAACGGCCTTCGTCAGGCTGATGCGTAAAGAGTTACATCCACTTTCGCTCACCCGATGCTCGCTGACGCACCGCTGGCGACCCCAGCATTGCTATGAGATGTTTCGCCAGCTTGCCACGCTGTTGCAGGCTGGCCTGACGTTATCGCAAAGTCTGCAAATGCTGGCCGAGCAGCATCCTGTCAAACACTGGCAGGCGCTGCTGGAAAACATGAATGATGATCTGAGCGAGGGATGCGCCTTTTCCGAGGCGCTGAAGCGATGGCCTGCGGTATTTAGCCCGCTGTATGTCTCGATGGTAAAAACAGGGGAGCTAACGGGGAAGCTGGAAACGTGCTGCCGCCAGCTCGCTCAGCAGCAACAATCCCAGCAGCAACTCACGGCAAAAGTGAAGAAGGCGTTGCGCTATCCGACGATCATCCTGGCGCTGGCCATTCTTGTCGTTCTGGCCATGGTCACTCTGGTCTTGCCGGAGTTCGCGGCCATCTACAAAACGTTTAATACTCCCCTGCCGCTGCTGACACAGATGGTCATGGGCCTGTCGGCGTTTATCCAGACATACGCCATCGCCCTGTTCGTGCTGTTGCTTATTCCCGTGGCCATCGCCTGGGCGCTGCGACGGGATCCGCGCTGGCAACGTATCCTGATGCATATTCCCGTGACGGGAAGGCTGGCAAGAGGGCAAAAACTGGGGCAGATCTTTACCGTACTGTCACTCACGCAGCAGGCGGGCATCCCCTTTTTACAGGGATTACAGAGCGCGGAAGAGACCGTTGATAGCCGGTACTGGCAAGGCATATTGCGCAGCGTTCGTGGGGACATTGAACAAGGCTTTACCATCTGGTCTTCATTTCAGAAAGCGGCCGTATTTACCCCGCTGTGCATTCAACTCATACGCACCGGAGAGGTCTCTGGGTCACTCGACATCATGCTGGAAAACCTTGCCCGCCATCATACGGAGCAAACCTTTCAACTGGCAGATAATCTGGCCGCGCTTCTGGAGCCAGTGCTGCTGATTGTGAAAGGGGTGATTATCGGTACGCTGGTGGTGGCGATGTATCTGCCCATTTTCCCTCTCGGGGATGCAATGAGCGCGGGATAACGCTGGCGTACGGACATACGCCAGCAGAAACATTACAGGCTATTGAAAACGCGGTTTTCCTGCTCCTGAACGCGGATAAACGTCGTACGTTTTGTCAGCTCTTTCAGACGGGATGCCCCAACGTAGGTACATGCGGAACGCAGGCCGCCCAGGATGTCACGAGCCGTGTTTTCGACCGGGCCACGCAGAGGCAGCTTCACGGTTTTGCCTTCCGCAGCACGGTATTTTGCCACGCCACCTACGTGACGAGTCATTGCTGATTCTGAGCTCATGCCGTAGAACAGCATGAACTTCTCGCCGTTCTCTTCAACCACGGTACCGCCGCTCTCTTCATGACCCGCCAGCATGCCGCCGAGCATCACGAAATCCGCGCCGCCGCCAAAGGCTTTCGCGACATCACCCGGCATGGTGCAACCGCCGTCGCTGATGATCTGGCCGCCCAGACCGTGCGCGGCATCAGCACACTCAATCACCGCAGAAAGTTGCGGGTAACCCACACCGGTCTTCACACGCGTGGTACACACGGAACCCGGGCCAATGCCCACTTTTACGATGTCTGCACCGGAAAGGATCAGCTCTTCACACATTTCACCGGTTACCACGTTGCCCGCAATAATGGTTTTGGTGGGCCAGGCCTCACGCGCCTTGCTGACAAACTGCACGAAGTGCTCGGAGTAACCATTTGCCACATCAATACAGACAAAATTGAGCGCCGGGTTAGCGTCAAGAATCTGTTTGGTCTTCTCGAAATCGGCATCGGAGGTACCGGTGGAAACCATGACATGCTTCACCACATCGTCCGATGCAGAGGCGATAAAGGCATTCCACTCTTCCGGGCTGTAGTGCTTATGCACAGCGGTAAGGATATCGAATTTCGCCAGCGCGGTCGCCATCTCGAAGGTTCCCACCGTATCCATATTGGCTGCGATGATCGGCACGCCAGACCAGGTCTGACCGGAATGTTTAAAGGTGAATTGACGCTCGAGTTCAACGTCTGAGCGACTTTTCAGTGTAGAGCGTTTAGGGCGGATAAGAACGTCTTTGAAACCTAACTTCAGATCTTCTTCGATACGCATGTGCGGATTCCTGGGGTTAGAGGCAAATATGTTAAAAGCACAACTCCAGTGACGTTATCATACGCACTAATACCTGCTCCGCAAGACTGCGAAATTCTCTTTTTTTACGCTACAATCCTATAAATTTACCTGGTAAAAAGCCGGTAAAGAGAGCCAAACAGTGGCTGGCGCACGTTTGAATTTTAACCAACTGATTTTAATAATGAATAATTCCCAGGATTTGATTTAATGGGGTATATCGTCGCATTAACCGGCGGCATCGGTAGCGGGAAAAGTACCGTTGCGGACGCATTTTCTCGTCTGGGTATCACCATAATCGATGCCGATATCATTGCCCGTCAGGTGGTAGAGCCAGATACACCCGCACTAAACGCCATTAAGGCACATTTTGGTCAGGCAATTATCAACGCGGATGGCACGCTAAATCGCCGCAAGCTTCGTGAGTGCATTTTTTCTGATTCTTCAGAAAAGACCTGGCTTAATGCTCTGCTCCACCCCATTATCCACCAGGAAACCCAGCGTCAGATTGCTGCAGCCCGCTCGCCATATGTTCTGTGGGTGGTTCCGCTGCTGGTAGAGAATCAACTGCACAATAAAGCGGACCGGGTACTGGTCATTGATGTCTCACCCGAAACGCAAATCCAGCGCACCGTGGCGCGCGACCATGTCTCGCGCGAACAGGCTGAACAAATTCTTGCCGCTCAGGCCACGCGCGCTCAGCGCCTTGCCGTTGCGGATGATGTTATTGATAATAACGGCGCACCAGATGCCATTGCATCGGATGTTGCCCGCCTGCACGCGCAGTATCTGACGTATGCCGCGCAGGCCGTTGCACAGGAAAAACCATAATGTCGACCCACATCCTTTTTGAGCATCCGCTCAACGAAAAAATGCGTACCTGGCTGCGTATCGAATTTCTGATTCAACAACTCTCACAACATTTGCCCATCAACGATCATGCGACGGCGCTGCACTTCTTCCGCAATGTGGGCGATCTTCTGGATGTAATTGAACGAGGCGACGTTCGCACCGAGCTACTGAAAGAGCTGGAGCGCCAGCAGCGTAAATTACAGGCCTGGGCCGAAGTACCGGGCGTTGACCAGAGCCGCATTGATTCACTCCGTAAACAGCTTAAAAACAGCAGCAGTACGCTGATGGCCGCTCCCCGCGTTGGGCAGTTTTTGCGCGAAGACCGCTTAATCGGGCTGGTGCGCCAGCGCCTGAGTATCCCGGGCGGCTGCTGTAGCTTTGACCTGCCGACACTGCATATGTGGTTGCATATGCCGCAGGTCCAGCGTGATGCACAGGTGAAAAGCTGGCTGGACAGCCTGGAGCCAATGCATCAGACGTTATCCCTGATCCTCGATCTCATCCGTAACTCGGCGCCATTCCGCAAGCAAACCAGCCTGAACGGTTTCTACCAGGACAACGGTGATGATGCGGATCTGCTGCGTCTGAATCTCTCTCTGGGTGAACAGCTTTACCCGCAAATCTCCGGACATAAGAGTCGTTTTGCGATTCGCTTTATGCCGCTGGATAGTGAAAATGGCACCGTGCCGGAACGCCTCGATTTTGAACTGGCCTGTTGTTAAGGAGTGCCTATGTCTGATGTAACCACCGTAAACTGCCCAACCTGTGGCAAAACTGTTGTCTGGGGAGAGGTGAGTCCGTTTCGCCCATTCTGCTGTAAGCGCTGTCAGTTAATTGACCTGGGCGAATGGGCGGCGGAAGAGAAACGCATTCCAAGTGAAGGCGACCTCTCAGACAGCGATGACTGGAGCGAAAACCAGCAGTAGCGGTAGATGCCTGCTGGCGCTTCGCCTAGCAGGCCTACAGGTTGCCCGTTAGCCGGGATATGACGGGCGCATTTGCCGGAGGAAATTTTTCGGCATCACTCGCGTGAAGCGAAACCCAGCCACCCGGTTGACCCTCTTTCCCCCAGGGTTCCCCCTGCCAGCTTTCCACAAGCCAGAACCACAGCGTGATGTGACGATCCGGAAACTGGTATTCCAGCTTATCAAACAGCGTTGCGCCAATCGGAGTGATGCCGACCTCTTCCTGAAGCTCACGCACCAGCGCCTGCTCCGGCGTTTCACCGGACTCGATTTTCCCGCCAGGAAACTCCCACTTGTTTGCCATGTGGGCGTCAGAGGCACGTTGCGTGATGAAGATTTGGTTTTGCGGGTTGCGAATAATCCCGACAGCAATTTGCAGTATTTTCATATTGTCACTTCCATAAAAAAGGCGCAGATTTCTGCGCCTTTTCGTTTTTTATGAACTTAGCTCAGACGGCCGTGGCACGCCTTATATTTTTTACCGGAGCCGCATGGGCACGGATCGTTACGCCCCACTTTGCGATCGCCAGTTTGCGCGGCGATCGCCGCAGCGGCTTCGCTATCGTCAGTCTGGTGGCTGAGCTGCTGCATCTGTGCCAGACGCTCGGCTTCCTCACGACGCTGTTGCTCCATCGCTTCCACTTCTTCCGGCATACGCACCTGCACTTTGCTCAGGGTGCTGATAACTTCATATTTCAGCGACTCCAGCATGGAGGCAAACATCGAGAAGGATTCGCGCTTGTACTCCTGCTTAGGATCTTTCTGCGCATAGCCACGCAGGTGGATCCCCTGACGCAGGTAGTCCATCGCCGCCAGGTGCTCTTTCCACAGTGAGTCCAGCGTCTGCAGCATCACCCCTTTTTCGAAATGACGCATCATCTCAGCGCCAACAACCTCTTCCTTACGCTTATATACCTCCAGCGCGGTTTCGTAGATACGCTCGCGCAGGGTCTCTTCGTGCAGCTCAGGCTCTTTATCCAGCCACTCTTTGATTGGCAGGTCGAGGTCGAAGTCGTTTTTCAGGCGCTCCTGAAGGCCTTCGATATCCCACATCTCTTCCAGAGACTGAGGCGGAATGTGCGCATCGATAGTCGCTTTGAACACATCTTCACGAATGCTGTTGATGGTTTCGCTCACGTCGGATACGTCCAGCAGTTCGTTACGCTGGGTATAGATAGCACGACGCTGATCGTTGGCGACGTCGTCATATTCCAGCAGCTGCTTACGAATATCGAAGTTGCGGCTTTCCACTTTACGCTGCGCGTTGGCAATCGCTTTGGTCACCCATGGGTGCTCAATGGCTTCACCAGGTTTCATCCCCAGCTTACGCATCATGCCGGAAACACGGTCAGAGGCGAAGATACGCATCAGCGCATCTTCCATCGACAGGTAGAAGCGGGAAGAACCGGCATCCCCCTGACGACCTGCACGACCACGCAGCTGGTTATCGATACGACGTGATTCGTGACGCTCGGTACCAATGATGTGCAGACCACCAGATGCCAGAACCGCGTCATGACGCACCTGCCAGTCGGCTTTGATCTGCGCAATCTGTTCCGGCGTTGGGTTTTCCAGCTCAGCCACTTCGGCCTGCCAGCTACCGCCCAGCATAATATCGGTACCACGACCCGCCATGTTGGTGGCGATGGTCACAGCCGCCGGATAACCCGCCTGCGCAACGATATCTGCTTCTTTGGCGTGGAATTTGGCGTTCAGTACGTTGTGCTTGATACCCGCTTTGGTCAGCTCATTAGACACCACTTCGGATTTCTCGATGGAGATGGTCCCCACCAGAACCGGCTGGCCTTTAGCTGTACGCTCGCGAATATCTTCGATGATTGCCTGAATTTTTTCCGCTTCGGTCATGTAGACCAGGTCCGGCATGTCCTTACGGATCATTGGACGGTTGGTTGGAACGACAACGGTATCCAGTTTGTAGATGGAGCTGAATTCAAACGCTTCGGTATCTGCTGTACCGGTCATCCCTGCCAGCTTCTCGTACAGACGGAAGTAGTTCTGGAAGGTAATAGACGCCAGCGTCTGGTTTTCGTTTTGAATATCCACGCCTTCTTTGGCTTCAACGGCCTGGTGCAGACCGTCAGACCAGCGACGACCCTGCATGGTACGGCCGGTGTGCTCATCAACGATGATGACTTCGCCGTCTTTGACGATGTAGTCGACGTCGCGAGTGAACAGCGCATGGGCGCGCAGTGCGGCAGTCACGTGGTGCATCAGCATGATGTTGCTCGGGGAGTAAAGAGACTCGCCCTCTTCCATGATGCCTTCAGCCACTAACAGCTCTTCAATTTTAACCAGACCACGTTCAGTCAGGTTCACCTGGCGCGCTTTTTCATCAACGGAGAAGTGGCCTTCACCCTGGAAGGTATCGGAGTCTTCTTTCTCCTGACGCAGCAGATGTGGAATGATTTTGTCGACTTTACGGTACATATCAGAGCTGTCTTCGGCCGGACCGGAGATGATCAGCGGGGTACGCGCTTCATCGATCAGAATGGAGTCCACCTCATCCACCAGCGCATAATGCAGTTTACGCTGCACACGTTCTTCAGGGCTGAACGCCATGTTGTCACGCAGGTAGTCGAAGCCGTATTCGTTGTTGGTACCGTAGGTGATATCGGCGTTATACGCTTCGCGCTTGGCTGGCGCAGGAAGACCGGACATGTTGATGCCGACGGTCATCCCCAGGAATTCGAACAATGGACGGTTATTTTCGGCGTCACGCTGTGCCAGATAGTCGTTGACGGTCACGACGTGCACGCCTTTACCGGTCAGTGCATTCAGGTAGGCAGGCAGCGTCGCGGTCAGGGTTTTACCTTCACCGGTACGCATTTCCGCGATGCAGCGCTCGTTGAGCACCATACCGCCCAGCAGCTGCACGTCGAAGTGACGCATGCCGAATACACGTTTACTCGCTTCACGCACAACCGCGAAGGCTTCCGGGATCAGGCTTTCTAAGGTTTCGCCTTTTTCCAGGCGTGCGCGGAATTCTGCGGTTTTCGCTTTCAGCTCGTCATCAGACAGCTTCTCCATCGCCGGTTCCATACCGTTGATGACAGCGACAGCTTTGCGCATACGGCGCAGGGTACGATCGTTACGACTACCAAAAACTTTGGTTAATAATTTGATTAGCATAATAAATTCTCAAACGCCCCATAACGGGCAGATAAATTAAGGTATTGAAAACGGTTAATTTAACTGAGGCGCTGAGGCCCGGCGCGGATGCCATGAACCTGGCTTATCCACGTCGAGACAGAGAATGTGGCGGGTGAAACAACGATGGATTGCGCTGTCTGCGGAACGCTAACAGCTGGCTGGCTGTCCTGCGTCAACAGCGCGTTGAGCGTATCCAGCAGCGCAAGGTGTTGCGCCTGAACCGGCAGCGTCTCTTCAGCAACCGGTATGGCCTGTGGCGCCATTGCAAATGACAGATGGCGAATAACCGTGCGGATGGCGTGCTGCTGCCAGTAATCTACCGAAAAGTTAGGACGGCGGCTGGCTTCAAGCCACGCAAGATTGGTGAAGTTAACGCGCGCGGTGAGATCGTGTTTGGTGGTTGACGTCTTTGCCGGTGTGGCAGCTTCGGCGCTGTTGCTGAGCGCAGGCAAGCCGAAACTCGCCGCGACCATCCCTAATAAGAGATGCGGCCAGAAGTAACGTCTGCCAAATTGTCGCCAGCGCGTCAGAATTCCGCTCACTTGCTCCACCACATAAGCCCGTCTTACACAGGCTGAGTTCAGTTATTCTTTTAAGCGCCCAGATATTACCACTAAAGCCAATACACAGCAGCAGGAATGACGTACTGCAGCGGGGAAAAACGGTCAAGAATGCAGCTAACGCACAGATTTTCTACGCCTGCTAAGCGAAAGGGGAAGCTGGGGCAAAATGAAGAAAGGTAAAAATAAAAACGACTGGTTTCCCTGGTCGGAGAGAGTACCAGGTTAACCAGTCGATTTTTTACGAAACGGCTTGAACCGTTACGCCAGAACCAGGCCAGGGGCTTTGAAGGCCAGCGGCAGTTCAGCTTCGTCTTCGAAGGTCACATACTCCCACGCTTCCTGTTTTGCAAGGACGGCCTGCAAGAGTTTGTTATTCAGCGCATGACCGGATTTGAACGCGGTAAATGCACCAATAATGTTGTGACCACACATGAACAGGTCGCCAATTGCATCAAGCATTTTGTGGCGAACGAATTCATCTTCGAAACGCAGACCGTCTTCGTTCAGTACGCGATAATCGTCAACAACGATGGCACAATCGAAGCTGCCGCCCAGGCACAGGCCGCGGGACTGCAGATATTCGATATCACGCATGAAGCCGAAAGTACGAGCACGGCTGATCTGGCGCATAAACGCATCAGCAGAGAAGTTCATCGCATAGCGCTGGGTACTGGCATCAATCGCCGGATGGTTAAAATCGATGGTGAAGTCCAACGAGAAACCATTGTACGGTTTGAATTCAGCCCACTTGTCGCCATCTTCGACGCGAACGGTCTCTTTGATGCGAACAAATTTCTTCGCGCAGTTCAGTTCTTCGATACCTGCATCCAGCAACAGATAAACGAACGGAGCAGCACTACCATCCATGATCGGAATTTCTGGCGCATCGACTTCAACAATAATGTTGTCGATACCCAGACCCGCCAGGGCGGCGTTCAGGTGCTCTACGGTAGAAATCCGCACGTCATGCTCGTTCACCAGACAAGTACAGAGCATAGTATCACGCACAGATTTGGCATCGGCCGGAAAATCTACCGGTGGATTCAAGTCGGTGCGACGATAGATGACCCCGGTATTGGCCGGCGCAGGGCGTAACGTCAGGGTGACTTTCTTGCCGGTATGTAAACCGACACCCGTCGCCTGAACGATACGTTTAAGTGTCCTTTGTTTGATCATCGTATAATCTCGCCAAATTAACTATCCAACCGAGAGTGTATATCACTAACGGTGGGCCAGTTTAGCACAAAGAGCGGAAATCCCCAAATTCCAGCCAATTCTTAGTCAGCTTGCTTACGCAGGAACGCCGGGATATCCAGATAATCTGGCTCTTTCGCCGTTTGCGGCGTTGGGTCATTAACCACTTTCGCGGACGGTTTTTGCTCCTGAGTCAGAGGAGACATACCGTGCTGCTGGTAACGATCCATTACCGGTTGCTGAGTCTGCTTGTTCGTCACCAGAGTGATTTCAGGGCGCTTGTCCATACCGATACCGGTAGCAACAACCGTTACACGCAGCTCGTCGTTCATTTCCGGGTCAAGGGAGGTACCGATTACCACGGTCGCGTTGTCAGAGGCGAACGCACGGATGGTGTTACCCACGGTTTCGAACTCATCCAGACGCAGGTCGAAGCCAGCGGTGATGTTGACCAGCACGCCACGCGCACCCGACAGATCGATATCTTCCAGCAGCGGAGAAGAGATAGCCATTTCTGCTGCTTCTTCCGCACGGTCTTCACCGCTCGCCACGCCGGAGCCCATCATCGCGTAGCCCATTTCGGACATCACGGTGCGAACGTCAGCAAAGTCAACGTTCATCAGGCCAGGACGGGTAATCAGTTCAGCGATACCCTGAACCGCGCCTTTCAGCACGTCGTTTGCTGCGCCAAAGGCATCCAGCAGAGAGATACCGCGACCCAGCACTTTCAGCAGTTTGTCGTTCGGGATGGTGATCAGCGAGTCCACATGCTTGGACAGCTCGGTGATACCCTGCTCCGCGAAGGCCATACGTTTCTTGCCTTCAAAATTGAAAGGCTTGGTCACGACAGCAACGGTCAGGATACCTAAATCTTTAGCCACTTCAGCCACAACAGGTGCTGCGCCGGTACCTGTACCGCCACCCATTCCTGCTGCGATGAAGACCATGTCCGCACCTTCCAGTGCAGCACGCAGCGCTTCACGATCTTCTTCAGCCGCATTGCGACCTACTTCCGGGTTAGCCCCTGCGCCCAGACCTTTGGTGATGCCACCACCGATCTGGATAGTCTGGCCGACTGCCGTCTTACGCAGTGCCTGTGCATCGGTGTTAACCGCAAAGAATTCAACACCTTCAATGCGCTCGCGCACCATATGCTCTACGGCGTTACCGCCGCCGCCACCGACGCCGATGACTTTAATCACCGCGTCGTTGGTCAGTTCCATAGGTTCAAACATAATTTCTCTCTCCGTTGTGCCTGTCGCCCGAGACCGTTAATTCTCTCCGGTCTCTTAAAAAAATTAAAACTCTTTTCGCAGCCAGTTGTTCAGTCGTTTGACCCACGACCCCACTGAGACGCGTTTTTCCACTTCTGCTTCACCACTGAGATGGGATTCTTTCCCGTAGTGGAGCAGGCCTACAGCCGTTGAATAGTAAGGCTCCTGGGCATAATCCGTTAAACCGGTAATATTCAGCGGTGCGCCAATACGCACCTGCGTATGGAACACACGCTGCGCACAGGCCGCAAGACCTTCAATTTGCGCTGCACCGCCGGTTAATACAATCCCCGCCGCAAGATGATGTTTTACGCCCTGCTGGCGAAGCTGTTCCTGTAACTGCAAAATCTCTTCGTTGACCAGGTTGAGCAGCTCGGTATAGCGTGGCTCAATCACCTCTGCCAACGTCTGGCGCTGCAGGCTACGCGGCGGACGACCGCCCACACTTGGCACTTCAACGCTCTCATCTTTGCCAACGATAGACCCCAGCGCACAACCGTGGCGCACTTTAATCGCTTCTGCATCGCTTGGCGGCGTACCAAACGCGTAGGCAATATCGCTGGTCACCACGTTCCCCGCGTAAGGGATCACTTTGGTGTGGCGCAGGGCACCGCCGGTATACACGGCCATATCCATTGTACCACCACCAATATCGACCACACAGACGCCCAGTTCACGTTCATCTTCGGTCAGCACGGAATAGCTTGCCGCCAGACCGGCGAAAATAAGTTGGTCAACTTTCAGGCCACAACGTTCAACGGCTTTTACGATGTTCTTCGCCATATCGTTATGACATGTGATCAGGTGCACTTTTGCCTGCATACGCACGCCAGACAGACCAACCGGGTTCTTGATCCCTTCCTGGTAGTCGATCGCATATTCCTGCGGGATCACGTGCAATACGCGGTGCTCATCGCGGACACGCACAGATTTCGCCGTGTGTACTACGTTTTCAACGTCTTCCTGCGTCACTTCTTCTTCAGAAATGGGCACCATGCCGATTTCGTTCTGGCAGCTGATATGCTTACCAGAGAGGGCCAGATAGACAGAGGAAATCTGGCAATCTGCCATTAATTCAGCCTGATCGATGGCGCGCTGCACGCATTTCACCACCGACTCAAGATCGTTTACCCCACCTTTATCCATACCACGGGACGGGCAGCTGCCCACGCCAATGATATTGACCATACCGTCGGGCAGAACTTCCCCTACTAAAGCGGCAACCTTCGCGGTGCCAATCTCCAGTCCAACTACCAGTTTTCTGTCCGTCGCCTTGATCATTGTTGTTCTGCCTGTACCTGTGCCTGATTCTGTTGCTGATTAGGTTCCTCGACCGGAGCCGGTACCCAACCGACTGCTGCGCCTGAGTCATAGCGCAAATCAACGTAGCTTATCCGTTTGCCGTCAGTCTGTGCCTGCTGCTGTAAAACCGGGTAAAGTTCTACAAAACGCGCCAGACGCTTCATCGTGTCGCCGCGGCCAAGGTTGAGCTTAATGCCATTCGTTAAGGTGAGCTGCCACGAACGGCGCGCCGTCATCGCAGCTTCTTTTAACGTAAACCTGTCCTTCGCCAGCACTTGCCCCATCTCGCGAAAACCCTGTAATACTTCGTTTTCGCTGCCTTCAGGACCATACAACATCGGTACATTTTGCTTGTTGACACGATCGGCCGGGACGCTGAAGGAATTTCCGTCTACGTCAACCATGTGCTGATCATTCCAACGCGCAATGGGCACATATTCAACCAGATGAATCTTCAATTCATCAGGCCATTGCTTTCTTACACTCGCCTGTTTTATCCAGGGCAGACGTTCAATCTGACTCTGGATAATGTTGACATCCTGCGTCATAAAGGTGCCAGGCGACCCCAGTGCCAGAATCGACTGGCGAATATCATCGTTACGCGTGTAGTGGCGTTCACCGGTGACCACCAGCTTCGACAGCGGCAACCGCTGCGCATCTTCCATCCAGCCCAGTACCATCCAGCCGCTGATAAACACGGTGCACAGCACCCCGAGCAGGAAAATAATCCCTGCAAGACGCGTTCCATTACTCCGGCGTGAAGAAGAATATTCTTCCTCGTCATCGCGGTTGCGCGTGTTCAATGCAGCCTGAGACATATCAGCCCGCCTGGTCCAGAATACGTACGACTAACTGCGAGAAGCTCATCCCCGCCTGACGCGCGGCCATCGGCACAAGGCTGTGGCTGGTCATGCCTGGAGAGGTATTTGCTTCCAGCAAATAAAATTGCCCATCGCTGTCGAGCATCACATCAATGCGTCCCCAGCCACTGCAACCAAGAATATGCCAGGCTTTAAGCACCAGGGACTGTAAATCCGCTTCACGTTCTGCTTCAAGACCTGCTGGGCAGAAATATTGCGTCTCGTCAGAGAGATACTTCGCCTCATAATCATAGAAGACGCCAGCAGGTTGGATGCGAATCGACGGTAAAATTTCTTCACCAAGCATCGCCACGGTAAATTCCGGTCCGCTGAGCCATTTTTCAATCAGAACTTCTTCATCGTGTTGAAATGCCAGCGCTAAAGCAGACGATAAATCGTCAGCTTTATCAACTTTGGACATCCCAACGCTCGACCCTTCACGGCTGGGCTTTACAATAACCGGTAAGCCCAGCTCAGCAATGCGTGCATTAACGCTATCCTGAAGGCCCATTTCAAATTCGCGGCGCGTCAACGCAACCCACGGCGCAACCGGCAACCCCGCTCCCTGCCACAGCAGCTTACTGCGCAGTTTATCCATTGAGATGGCGGAGGCCATCACGCCGCTGCCGGTGTAGGGCATACCGATGAGATCCAGCAACCCTTGCAGGGTACCGTCTTCTCCCCCACGACCGTGCAGAGCAATAAAGACTTTATCGAAGCCCATTGCTTTCAACTGCGTTACATCGACCTCTTTCGGATCGACCAGATGTGCATTAACGCCAGCCTCACGCAGGCCCGCCAGTACCGCAGCGCCTGAATTCAGGGAAACCTCGCGCTCGGCGGAGGTGCCGCCAGACAGGACAGCAATCTTATCAGCCATGATGCTCATCCTCCTGAGTTTGCGGCTTCAGTTTGATTTCAGCTAAGGTACGGGCGATTTTGCCGATATTTCCCGCGCCCTGAATCAGAATCAAATCGTTACCTGTCAGTACCGGCGCCAGAATTTCGGCGACCTGAGCAGGATCCGAAACCAAAATAGGGTCTACTTTACCGCGTCCGCGAATGGTTCGACACAGAGAACGGCTGTCCGCGCCTGGGATCGGCGTTTCACCTGCAGAATAAACATCCAGCATCAGCAATGTGTCCACCTGGGACAGCACGCTGGCGAAATCGTCATACAGATCGCGCGTACGCGTAAAACGGTGTGGCTGGAAGATCATCACCAGGTTCTTCTCTGGCCATCCCGCACGTGCGGCCTTAATGGTCGCGTCCACTTCGGTTGGATGGTGGCCATAGTCGTCTACCAGCATGGCAGTACCCGGTTTACCGTTTACCGCATCCAGCGGGAATTCGCCAAGGAAGTCGAAACGACGCCCAGTTCCCTGGAAGCTTTCCAGAGCACGCAGGATCGCATCGTCATCAATGCCTTCTTCTGTTGCGACGGCCACCGCCGCGGCTGCGTTCAGGGCGTTATGACGGCCTGGTGCGTTCAGCGTCACGTGCAGCAGCTCTTTGTCCTGACGCGCCAGGGTGAAATGCCCCTGCGCACCAATCTGTTTGTACTCTTCCACGCGAACATCCGCGTCTTCACTGAAACCATAGGTGGTGATCTGACGACCAACCCGCGGCAACAACTCGCGAATGACCGGATCGTCCACACACATTACCGCGCGTCCATAGAACGGCAGGTTATGCAGGAAGTTGATAAAGGTCTGCTTTAAGTTCTCGAAGTCGCCCTGGTAGGTATCCATGTGGTCAGCTTCGATGTTAGTGACAATCGCCACCATCGGCTGCAGATGCAGGAACGACGCATCGCTCTCATCCGCTTCCGCAATCAGATAACGGCTGTGGCCCAGACGCGCATGCACACCTGCTGCTTTTACCAGACCGCCGTTGACGAACGTCGGGTCGAGACCCGCTTCGGCATAAATACTGGAAACCATCGCCGTGGTCGTGGTTTTACCGTGCGTCCCGGCAATCGCAATCCCGTGACGAAAACGCATCAGCTCTGCCAGCATTTCCGCGCGGCGGATCACCGGAATACGCGCTTCATGCGCGGCCACAATTTCCGGGTTATCAGAGGAGATGGCGCTGGATACCACCACCACACTCGCATCGCGCACGTTTTCCGGGCGATGGTTGAAATAGATAGTCGCCCCAAGCGACGCCAGTTGCTGCGTAACAGGGTTTGGCGCCAGGTCAGACCCGCTGATCTGATAGCCTTCGTTAGCTAACACTTCGGCAATACCGCCCATGCCAGCACCACCGATGCCAACAAAGTGAATGTGCCGGACGCGACGCATCTCGGGCACGATTGAACGCAGTTTTGCCAGTTGTTGTGTATTCATTCTCTAAACGCCATCGACTACTTAAAAAAATCGTGCAGCGCAACACGCGCTGCGAGGGTTAAACCTGGGCTGCCAGGCTCACTTCTTTTGCCACCCGCTCCGTTGCATCAGGAATGGCCGCCGCACGTGCACGTTGCGCCATCTCCATTAATGTTTCCCGGTTCCAGCCCGCCAGGGTGGTGGCGACCGCATCGGCGGTAAATTGTGGCTGCTCGAATATTTTCGCGGCACCGGCTTTTTCAAGCGGCAGCGCATTCCAGTACTGCTGACGATCTTTGTGCTGGAACGGCACAAACAGAGCCGGTAAACCCGCGGCGGCAATTTCACTCACCGTTAATGCACCGGAGCGACAGACCACGACATCGGCCCAGGCGTACGCTGCCGCCATATCGTCGATAAATTCCGTCACTTTGTGCTGCGGCTGACCTTCTGCCGCATAAGCCTGCTCAACGGTCTGCTGAGCGCCTTTTCCGCTTTGATGCCAGATGGTCACGGCATCACCCAGCTTTGCGGCAACCTGCGGCATCGTCTGGTTCAGGATGCGTGCGCCCTGCGATCCGCCGACGACCAGCACGCGAACAGGGCCTTCACGGCCAGCCATGCGGGTATCCGGAAACGGCAGCGCCAGCACATCCACACGCACCGGGTTCCCGACGACGTCCGCTTTCGGGAACGCACCAGGAAATGCCTGCATCACTTTGGTGGCGATTTTCGCCAGCCACTTATTGGTCAGTCCGGCAATACCATTCTGCTCATGCAGTACAACGGGAATGCCCAACGACCACGCGGCAAGGCCGCCCGGACCGGAAACATAACCGCCCATGCCCAGCACCACATCCGGCTGAAAGCGCTTCATGATGCTGCGTGCCTGACGCCATGCGTTGAAAATGCGCACCGGCGCCAGAAGCTGGGCCTTAATGCCTTTGCCACGAAGGCCAGAAATACGAATAAAATCGATCTCAATACCGTGCTTCGGTACCAGGTCGGCCTCCATGCGGTCTGCGGTTCCCAGCCAGCGTACCTGCCAGCCCTGATCCATTAAATGGTGCGCAACCGCCAGCCCCGGGAACACATGTCCACCGGTACCGCCTGCCATCACCATTAACCGCTTCGGTTGATTCATCGTGAACCTCGTGTAAACGCCTGGGCTTTTTCCAGACGCGTTTCATAATCTATACGTAACAACATCATGATGGCCGTCGACATGATCAACAGACTGGAACCACCATAACTGATCAACGGCAACGTCAGGCCCTTGGTCGGCAGCATACCCGCTGCGGCCCCGACGTTAACCAATGCCTGGAAGCTAAACCAGATACCAATTGAACAGGCTAAGAAACCTGAGAAGCGGTGATCGATCTCCAGCGCTTTCCGCCCAATCGACATGGCGCGGAAAGCGACGAAGAATACCATTAATAGCGCTAATACCACACCGATATAACCCAGTTCTTCTGCAATAATGGAGAAGATGAAGTCAGTATGCGCTTCGGGTAAATACTCCAGTTTCTGAACCGAGTTGCCCAGGCCTTGTCCCCAGACTTCACCGCGGCCAAACGCCATGAGTGACTGCGTCAGCTGATAGCCACTGCCAAACGGGTCTTCCCACGGGTTCCAGAACGAGGTCACACGGCGGATACGGTATGGTTCAGCAAGGATCAACAGGACAACCGCTGAAATACCCATCCCGATAATGGCGATGAACTGCCACAGTTTCGCCCCCGCCAGGAACAGCATCGCCAGCGTCGTCACAAACAGTACCACCACAGTACCAAGGTCAGGCTGCGCCAGCAGTAAGACCGCCAGCACCAGAATCACGCCCATCGGTTTCAGGAAGCCGCGAAGGTTGTTACGCACTTCATCTACTTTGCGCACCAGGTAGTTCGCCAGGTAGCAGAACAGGGACAGTTTGGTAAATTCTGCAGGCTGAATACGCAGCGGACCAAAGGCGATCCAGCGCGATGCCCCGTTTACGGAACTCCCCACCACCAGCACGATCAGCAGCATGATGATCGAGGCGATCAGCATCGCGGTACTGTGTCTCTGCCAGAACGCCATTGGCAGACGTAAGGTTATCAGCGCAAGACAGAACGCCAGGATGATGTACAGACCATCACGCTTGGCAAACAGGAAAGGATCGTTCGCCAGTCGCTGCCCGACGGGCATTGATGCTGACGTCACCATAATAAAGCCGACCGCCGCCAGCCCCAGGGTGAGCCAGAAGAGCGTGCGATCGTACATGATCAGGCTGTCGTTATCTTTCTGACGAGAGCCCATCACCCAGCCTTTCAGTGCCGCAAACAACCACACCAGGACACCAAATCCTGGGAAGCGTGGCATTTTCAGGCGAGGGAGAGATAAACGCATCAGCCTAACTCCTTCGCCAGGCGGGTAAAGAGATCACCACGCTGTTCGAAATTCTTGAATTGATCAAGGCTGGCGCATGCCGGAGAGAGCAGCACCATATCGCCCGGCTTCACGCGAGGAGCAATCAGGCGCATTGCCTGTTCCATGGTTTCGGTCTGCTCGGCGATCTCAGGACGCAGTTCCGCCAGTTCCCTGCCATCACGACCAAAGCAGTAGAGACGGATGTTATCGCCAGAAAAATACTGCTTCAGGGAGGTGAAATCGGCGGACTTACCGTCGCCACCCAGCAGCAGATGCAGAGTACCTTCCACCTGCAAACCATTCAGCGCGGCCTCTGTACTGCCTACGTTGGTGGCTTTGGAATCATTGATCCAGCGTACGCCGTTATGCTCCAGCGCCAGCTGGAAACGGTGTGCCAGTCCGGTAAAGGTGGTCAGCGCCTGCAGGCTGGAGGAGCGTGGCAAACCGACGGCATCCGCCAGCGCCAGCGCCGCCAGCGCATTGGTGTAGTTATGCTGACCGGAAAGCTTCATCTCCTTCACGTTCAGCACTTTCTCACCTTTCACCCGCAGCCAGGTTTCACCCAGCTGACGGTTCAGATGATAATCACCCATAGTGATACCAAAGCTGATGCAGCGGTCATCGGCACCGCGTACCGGCATGGTCAGGGCATCATCGGCGTTAACGACGCAGACTTTGGCATTTTCATATATACGCAGTTTGGCTGCGCGATACTGCTGTAGACCAAACGGATACCTGTCCATATGATCTTCGGTCACGTTCAGGATTGTGGCCGCGGCCGCATGCAGACTGGAGGTGGTTTCCAGCTGGAAGCTGGAGAGTTCCAGCACGTACAGCTCGCAGCCTTTGTCCAGCAGCATCAGCGCGGGCAAACCAATGTTGCCGCCAACGCCGACATTTCTGCCCGCCGCTTTCGCCATCTCACCCACCAGGGTAGTGACGGTGCTTTTTCCGTTAGAGCCGGTAATGGCGATAACAGGTGCCTGCGCTTCGCGGCAGAACAGCTCGATATCACCGACAATCTCAACGCCCGCATCCGCCGCGGCGCTCAGTGAAGGGTGCGCCAGCGCCATACCGGGGCTGGCCACAATCAGATCGGCTGCCAGCAGCCAGTCATCATTCAGACCACCAAGGTGGCGTTCAACCTGTTCCGGCAGTTTGTCCAGACCCGGCGGAGAAACACGCGTATCCATCACCCGCGGCGTCACGCCGCGCGCAAGGAAAAAGTCCACGCAGGACAGGCCAGTAAGGCCCAACCCGATGATAACGACTTTTTTGCCCTGGTAATCTGCCATGATTAACGTACCTTCAGCGTTGCCAGGCCAATCAGCACCAGCATCAGCGAAATAATCCAGAAGCGCACGATGACGCGTGGCTCTGGCCAGCCTTTCAGTTCATAGTGATGGTGAATCGGTGCCATACGGAAGATGCGCTGGCCGCGCAGCTTAAAGGAACCGACCTGCAGGATCACCGACAGGGTCTCAACCACGAATACCCCGCCCATGATCACCAGCAGGAACTCCTGGCGCAGCAACACGGCAATAATACCCAGCGCGCCGCCCAGAGCCAGTGAACCGACGTCACCCATAAAGACCTGGGCCGGATAGGTGTTGAACCACAGGAAGCCCAGCCCTGCCCCGACAATGGCCGTACAGACGATCACCAGCTCGCCCGCGTGACGCAGATAAGGAATGTGCAGATAGTTGGCAAAGTTCATGTTGCCGGTCGCCCACGCCACCAGCGCGAAACCTGCGGCCACGAAGACCGTTGGCATAATGGCCAGGCCATCCAGACCATCGGTCAGGTTCACCGCGTTACCGGTGCCCACAATCACGAAGTACGCCAGCAGAATGTAGAACAGCCCCAGTTGCGGCATGACGTCTTTAAAGAACGGCACCACCAGCTCGGTAGCGGGAGTGTCTTTTCCGGCCAGATACAGCGCGAAGGCCACGCCCAGCGCAATCACCGACATCCAGAAATATTTCCAGCGGGCGATCAGACCTTTCGTGTCTTTACGTACCACTTTGCGGTAATCATCAACAAACCCAATGATTCCGTAGCCCACCAGCACAGTCAGCACACACCAGACGTACGGGTTGGATGGATAGGCCCACAGCAGCACGGAAACCACGATCGCGGTCAGGATCATAATCCCGCCCATGGTTGGCGTACCGCGCTTGCTGAAGTGCGATTCCGGACCATCGTTACGAACGACCTGGCCGAAAGAGAGTTTTTGCAGACGGGCAATCATGCGCGGGCCCATCCACAACGAGATGAACAGCGCGGTCAGCAGGCTGACGATGGCGCGAAACGTCAGATAGGAAAAGACGTTAAAGCCTGAGTAATATTTGACCAAATGTTCGGCCAGCCAAACTAACATGTCCCGTTCTCCTGTAATGCGTGCACTACCTCTTCCATGGCGGCACTACGTGAACCTTTCACTAACACAGTCACAATTTGTTTTTCAGCAATCAACGTCTTCAGACGTTCAATCAGTGCGGCTTTATCGGCAAAATGTTCGCCAACACCGCTGGCATGGCTAATCGCCTGGCTCAGTTTTCCTGCGCTCAGTACGCAATCCAGCCCGGCCGCTTTCGCGGCTTCACCCACCTGGATATGACAGGCTTCGCTCTCATCGCCCAACTCGGCCATATCGCCAACCACCATCACGCGATAGCCTGGCATTTCGGACAACACCTGTACGGCTGCCGTCATCGAACCGACGTTCGCGTTGTAGGAGTCATCCAGCAGCAGTTTGTTTTCTGCAAGCTGGACTGGGAACAGACGTCCCGGTACGGCTTTTAAATTCGCAAGGCCAGTTTTGATCGCGTCATGTGTCGCGCCGACGGCCATCGAAAGCGCCGCGGCAGCAAGCGCATTGGCGATGTTATGGCGACCCGGCAGCGGCAGCAGAACCTCAATGCCTCCCGTTGGGGTATTGAGCGTGAATTCCGTACCATGCCAGGTCACATGGATATGGGTCGCGGTAAAATCACTGTCTGCCGCATTAGGCGAGAAGCGCCACGTCTTACGTGAACCGATGATGCTCTGCCAGTTCAACCAGTCGTTATTATCGGCATTCATAATGGCGATACCGTTATCCGGCAGGCCGGTATAGATCTCACCTTTGGCTTTCGCCACGCCTTCAAGTGAACCGAAACCTTCCAGATGCGCGGCGGCCAGGTTGTTCACCAGCGCAGCCTCCGGACGCGTCAGGCTGACCGTCCAGGCAATTTCACCCTGGTGGTTTGCCCCTAATTCAATCACCGCAAAGTCATGCTCTTTGGTGAGGCGAAGCAATGTCATCGGCACGCCGATGTCATTATTTAGATTGCCTGCGGTGTAAAGCGTGTTACCGCACTGACTGAGGATCGCCGCCGTCATCTCTTTTACTGACGTTTTGCCCGAAGACCCCGTCAGAGCAACAACGCGAGCTGGCACCTGCTGACGAACCCATGCTGCCAGCTCACCGAAGGCAAGGCGCGTATCCTTAACCACAATCTGCGGTAAATCGATATCGAGTTTGCGGTTCACCAGCAGCGCACCCGCACCATTCTCTTTCGCCTGTTCAGCAAAATCGTGGGCGTCAAAACGTTCGCCCTTCAGCGCCACAAACAGGCACCCGGCGGTCACTTTGCGGGTATCTGTCGTCACGGCGTCGATGGTCAGATCCTGACCATGCAGCGTCCCCTGCAGGAGGGTTGCCGCCTTGCCGAGCGTTAAGCTGATCATGCCACCACTCCCAACAGACGCGCTGCCGTTACACGGTCCGAATAGTCCAGACGACGATTGCCAACAATCTGATAATCTTCATGGCCTTTACCCGCCAGGAGCACGACGTCGTTCTCCTGCGCCTGCATGATGGCGTTGGTCACGGCTTCCGCACGGCCTTCCACCACGCGGGCACGTCCTGCGTCCAGCATACCGGCCAGGATATCGTTGATAATGGCGCGCGGCTCTTCAGTACGCGGGTTGTCATCGGTCACAACCGGAATATCCGCGAACTGTTCGGCGATGGCACCCATCAACGGACGCTTGCCCTTGTCACGATCGCCCCCGCAGCCAAACACACACCAGAGCTTACCGGCGCAGTGCAGACGTGCCGCTTCAAGCGCTTTTTCCAGCGCATCCGGCGTGTGGGCATAATCGACAACAACGGTCGGTTTACCGGGTGCACTGAACACTTCCATACGGCCACAGACGGGCTGCAGACGCTCTGCGGTGTTGAGCAGTTCGGCCATCGGATAGCCCAACGCCAGCAGCGTTGCCAGCGCCAGCAGGAGGTTGCTGACGTTAAACGCCCCCATCAGGCGGCTTTCAATTTCGCCTTCACCCCAGGAAGAGGCAAAGCGAATCGTCGCGCCGCTGTCGTGATAATTAACCTCAACCGCCTTCAGCCAGCGGCCATGGCAGTTCGGATTGATATGGTCTTCCATCGACACCGCAACCGCATCCGGCAGCTTCACAAGCCAGCGGCGCCCCACTTCGTCATCAGCGTTGATAATGGCCTGTCCATAGTGATGCGTGGAGAAGAGCAGCCATTTCGCGGCCTCGTAATGCTCCATATCACCATGATAATCAAGATGATCGCGACTCAGGTTCGTGAACACGGAGGCGGCAAATTTCAACGCCGCCACACGATGCTGTACCAGACCATGAGAGGAGACTTCCATCGCGGCAAAGGTCGCACCCTGCCCTGCCAGACCGGCAATCACATGTTGTACGTCAACCGCGGAGCCGGTGGTGTTTTCCGTCGGGCTCACTTTACCCAGCAGCCCATTCCCCACGGTGCCCATTACGGCGCCGGTTTCTCCCAGCAGCTGCGCCCATTGCGCCATCAATTGGGTGGTCGTCGTTTTTCCGTTAGTACCCGTCACGCCCACCAGACGCAGCTGGTCTGAAGGCTCGTTATAAAAACGTCCCGCCAGTGCGGAGAGTCGCTCATTCAACTGGCTAAGGTAGATAACCGGCACACCGTGCATTTCACGGATTTCACCGTCGGTTGCCTCATCTTTAGCCTCAGCAATAATGGCAGCTACACCTTGCGCAATCGCCTGCGGGATATATCGACGCCCGTCCGCCTGATGACCAACTACAGCCACAAAAAGATCGCCGGAAGCAGCCACTCGGCTGTCCAGTACCATCTCCCGTAGCGCTCGCTCAGGTGCGTTTGGCACCCACGGAGCGAGAAGGTCGCGCAAATTACGATCTGCCACCTGTACCCTCGCCTTGATTAATTACAAATTCACTTTTTTCGCCCGTTGCCAGCGCGTCCGGTTCAACGTTCATGGTGCGTAATACGCCGCCCATGATGGCGCCGAACACAGGCGCTGAAACGGCGCCGCCGTAGTATTTACCCGCCTGTGGATCGTTAATGACGACCACCAGCGCAAAACGCGGATTGCTTGCAGGCGCAACGCCTGCGGTATAGGCAATGTATTTGTTGATGTAGCGGCCATCTGGCCCCACTTTTTTCGCCGTACCGGTTTTAATGGCGATGCGATAGCCTTTGATCGCCGCCTTCACGCCGCCACCGCCAGGTAGCGCCACGCTTTCCATCATATGCACAACGGTACGAACGATAGATTCCGGGAAGATACGCTCGCCCGGAACCGGTGGATCAACTTTGGTAATCGACAGCGGGCGATAGACGCCATAGCTGCCAATCGTTGCGTAGACTCGCGCTAACTGTAACGGGGTTACCATTAGCCCGTAGCCGAAAGAGAAGGTGGCCCTCTCTATGTCAGACCACCGTTGTTTTTGAGGATATAAGCCACTGCGTTCTCCGACCAACCCCAAATTGGTCGCCTTTCCTAGCCCAAAACGTGAGTAAGTCTCTACTAACGCTGAGGACGGCATCGCTAACGCCAGCTTTGAAACACCGACGTTACTCGACTTCTGTAATACCCCGGTCAGGGTCAATTCGCTGTAGCGCGCCACGTCTTTAATCTCGTGGCCGTTGATTCGGTAAGGGATCGTATTCAGAACCGTGTTCTCATTGACGATGCCGCGTTGCAGCGCCGTCATCACCACCATCGGCTTCACCGTGGAGCCAGGTTCGAACACGTCGGTAATGGCCCGGTTACGCATTGCATCTTTTGCGGTACCGGTAAAGTTGTTCGGGTTGTAGGACGGGCTGTTGGCCATCGCCAGCACTTCGCCAGTGCTGACATCCACCAGCACGGCGCTGCCCGACTCCGCCTTGTTGAAGGCCACGGCATTGTTCAGCTCGCGATACACCAGCGCCTGCAGGCGTTCATCAATGCTCAACGCCAGGTTATGCGCGGCCTGGCTGTCTGTGGAAGAGATATCTTCAATCACGCGACCATAGCGGTCTTTACGCACGATTCGCTCACCCGGCTGACCGGTAAGCCACTTATCGAAGCTTTTTTCAACCCCTTCAATCCCCTGGCTGTCGACGTTGGTAAAGCCAATGAGGTGAGCGGTTACTTCGCCGGAAGGGTAGTAACGGCGAGACTCTTCGCGAAGATGGATACCCGGGAGCTTCAGTTTTCTGATGTAATCGGCCATGTCAGGGTTAACCTGACGCGCAAGATAGATAAAGCGCCCTTTCGGGTTGGCGTTAACACGGGAGGCAAGCTGATCCAGCGGCATTTTCAGGGCGTCAGACAGCGCTTTCCAGCGGTTGTCGAGCGTGATACCTCCGGCATCGTGCAGCTCTTTCGGATCGGCCCAGATCGCCTTCACCGGTACGCTCACCGCCAGCGGACGACCGGAACGATCGGTGATCATCCCACGAGATGTGGAGACTTCCTGTACGCGCAGAGAGCGCATATCGCCCTGGCGCACCAGCATGTCAGGCGCGATGATTTGTAGCCACGCCACGCGTCCCAGCAGGAAGCCCAGCGCGAGTAAAATGCAGCCGCAAAGCAACGCAAAACGCCAACTGATAAAGTTGGCCTGTTCTTCCTGACGTTTTGGTTTTAGCGTTTTTGCCGCTGCTCTCATGCGTCGCGTTTTCCCTTATTTTTGTACTACGATATTTTCCTGGGAAGGATCAACATGCTGCAATTGCAGCTTTTCTGTTGCGATCCGCTCGACCCGGCTGTGATCGCCGAGGGCGTTTTCTTCAAGGATCAGGTTTCGCCATTCAATATCCAGCGCATCGCGTTCCAGTACCATCTGCTCGCGTTGCGCAGTCAATAAACGTGTGTGGTGGGCTGTCGTCACCACCGTTACTGCCGTCACAATGATGCAAATGAACAAGCAGAGTGGCAGCTTCCCAAACCGCAAAAGATCGTCGCCGATCACGCCAGGCAAGGCATGGCGCTCGTTGCTTCCTAACGAATCCTTAACTTTGCTTAGGGTCTCTGTCACTCTGCCGATCATGCGTTCGTCCTCTCTGCAATACGCAGCACTGAACTACGGGCGCGTGGATTCTCTGCCACCTCTTCTTCGCCCGGCATCAACTTGCCTAATGCTCGCAACTGACGGCCACCCAGCTTCCTGAGTTGTTCTTCCGTCATCGGCAGCCCTGCTGGTACCTGTGGACCGCGGCTTTGTTCACGCATAAAGCGTTTCACAATACGGTCCTCCAGCGAATGGAAGCTGATGATGGACAACCGCCCTCCCGGGGCCAGCACGTCGAGCGAGCTTTTTAGCGCCAGCTCTATTTCCTCCAGTTCACTGTTTACCCAGATGCGAACCGCCTGGAAGGTACGGGTCGCGGGATGTTTGTGTTTATCCTTCACCGGTGTTGCCGCCGCAATCACCTCGGCCAGCTCTTTCGTGCGGGTCATCGGCTCAATACGATTGCGCTCAACAATGGCGCGCGCGATGCGCTTGCCAAAACGTTCTTCGCCAAAGGTTTTGATCACCCAGGCGATATCGGCTTCATCTGCGGTCTGTAACCACTCGGCGGCAGACTGACCGCGCGTGGGATCCATGCGCATGTCCAGCGGGCCGTCGCGCATAAAGGAGAAGCCGCGTTCAGCATCATCAAGTTGGGGTGAAGAGACGCCAAGATCGAGAAGAATCCCGTCGATCTTGCCCGTCAGGCCGCGCTCAGCAACGTATTCCGCCAGCGCAGAGAAAGGTCCATGCACGATGCAAAAGCGTGGGTCATCGATGGTTTGCGCAACAGCAATCGCCTGCGGATCGCGATCAATTGCCAGCAGACGTCCTTCCGCTCCAAGCTGGGAGAGGATCAAACGCGAGTGGCCACCGCGACCAAAAGTGCCATCAATGTAGATGCCGTCCGGACGAATATTCAGGCCGTTGACGGCCTCATCCAGCAACACCGTTGTATGTTTATAATTTTCCATCATATTTATAGAGACAAGTCCTGCAGCCGTTCCGACAAGGTTGCGGAATCAGACTGCTCAGCGTCGATATCTTCCTTGACCTGTTGATACCAGGTCGTTTCGTCCCACAGTTCAAACTTGTTGAACTGACCGACCAGCATCACTTCTTTGGTCAGACCGGCATGCTGCCGCAGCACGGGCGCAATCAGTAATCGCCCTGCACTATCCATCTGACACTCACTGGCATGCCCCAATAACAACCGCTGCACGCGGCGTTCCTGTGGGTTCATGCTCGACAGTCGCGACAGCTTTTGCTCAATAATTTCCCATTCAGGTAAAGGGTAAAGCAGCAGGCAGGGGGAGTTGATGTCAATGGTGCAAACCAGTTGACCCGAAGCGTTCTCGATCAGCTGGTCGCGGTATCGGGTTGGTACCGATAAACGCCCCTTACTGTCGAGATTGACTAACGTTGCTCCACGGAACATGCCAGTCTCACCCCTCCTCACCACTTTAACCCACAAATTCCCACCTAAAGGAGTTTACGGAGCGAGGGAAAAGCTTGTCAAGCCAGGACTCTCTCTATACGAACCCGAAAGGGCTCTATTTACAGAGATAAACAGTCCTGGTTAATAACTGCACAACTGGCGAGGCAAAATTAACGTTATGAATATTTGTAAGAAAAAAACCGAATATGCACACTAGCGTTAAGGCTCACTCAATATCATCGCATCGAAATATAAAGTGTCAGTTTGCGACGCGGGCAGCATTTTAAGACATATTCACAGGGGATAACAGCGCCACATTCACCACAATGCGCAATGAACGAACCGGCTGGCAGGCAAGCACGCTGGAGCAGGGGAAAAACGTCTGAATATTCATCGACCGGGCAGCTTTGTAACAAAACAATACAAAGACAGGCTTTAAAAATCGTATAAATGTTCTTTCAAAGGCATTTTAAAACGCCTGAAAGAATAAAAAAAATAGCAGGTTCTGATTCCTAAGGAATCGTCCTAATTTTTCTCCGGGAATTATTTGACAGAATTATCCAGAAAAAAGAGGGGACAGTTTTCGCTGCCCCGTCTCATTTCATTAATGGCGGCTTAAAATTCCGCGACGGTAGAGATTACGTTTGATGCGCGTCAGCCCCGGCTTCGGTTTACGTGGTTCATCAAGGCTCGCGAGAACGATCTCCAGCACGCGCTCCGCCACATCACGATGGCGCTGCGCGACGGCCAGGACCGGACATTGCAGGAAGTCGAGCAGTTCGTTATCACCGAAGGTGGCGATAGCGAGATCGGAAGGCAGCTTACCATCCCGACGCAAAGTGACATCCATCACCCCTTGCAGCAACGCAAATGAAGTGGTGAACAGCGCCTGAGGCATCGGGTGCGTCTCCAGCCATTTCTCGAACAGCTGCGCAGCGGCTTCGCGTTCATAACTGTTGGCATAAAGGTAGTGAACCTCGCGCGGGTCGTCTTTCCATGCCGTTCTGAAGCCTTGCTCACGCAGGAAACTCACAGAGAGCTCAGGCAACGCCCCAAGATAGAGCACGGTTTCAGCCGGGAAGGTTCTCAGCTCCGCGGCCAGCATTTCCGCGTCATCCTGATCGGCACCGACGACACTGGTAAAATGCTCTCTGTCCAGGGCGCGATCCAGTGCAACGATTGGGAACGGATCGTTCGCCCAGCGTTGATAGAAGGGATGCTCGGGTGGCAAGGAGGTCGAAACGATGATCGCATCAACCTGACGCTGGAGCAGATGCTCAATACAGCGCATTTCGTTATCAGGCTGATCTTCAGAGCAGGCAATCAGGAGCTGATAGCCACGCTGGCGAGCCTGACGTTCAAGATAGTTAGCGATGCGGGTGTAGCTGGTGTTTTCCAGATCGGGGATCACCAGACCAATCGATCGGGTGCGCCCGGCACGTAAGCCCGCTGCGACAGCATTCGGGTGGTAGTTGTGCTCACGAACCACCGCCATGACTTTCTCAACGGTTTTGTCGCTGACACGGTACTGCTTTGCTTTACCGTTAATCACATAGCTGGCCGTAGTTCGTGACACGCCGGCTAGCCGGGCGATTTCATCCAGTTTCACAATTGCCCCTTAAAAAAAGAAAAGAGTCCATGGCCCTGTCAAGGTTATGGTTAAATCTTTTAACATCTAAACGCAGAATAGCTTTCGCGGCAACCGCTTTTATCTGTGTTATCGGCGTATTACGCAAAAAAAAGCCCGGCTTTGGTGACCGGGCTGAAAGAGGCGAACCTTATTGCCTGCTAACGCATGATTTTCTCGCCGCGCGAAAGACCGACAACGCCCGACCGCGCAACTTCAACAATTTTTGCTACATCCCTTACGGACGCCAGGAATGCGTCCAGCTTGTCACTCGTTCCCACCAGTTGAACCGTATATAAAGAAGGGGTAACGTCGATAATCTGCCCACGGAAGATATCCGCGTTGCGTTTAACCTCTTCACGGCCGTAACCGCTGGCCTGAATTTTCACCAGCATGACCTCACGTTCTACATAGGCCCCCTGCCCCAGTTCGCTCACGCGCAGAACATCGACAAGTTTGTGTAACTGTTTCTCGATCTGCTCAAGCACCTTGGCGTCGCCGACGGTCTGAATCGTCATGCGCGACAGCGTAGGATCCTCGGTAGGGGCAACGGTCAGGCTCTCAATGTTGTAGCCGCGTTGTGCAAAGAGTCCAATAACGCGTGACAGTGCGCCAGACTCGTTTTCCAGTAATACAGATAATATCCGGCGCATATCAGGTTCTCTCCGTTTTACTTAACCACATTTCGTCCATACCACCACCGCGAATATGCATCGGGTAAACGTGCTCTGTGCCATCAACAATGACATCCATGAAAACAAGGCGGTTATTTTTGACGTGTTCAAGCGCTTCAGCAAGTTTCGCTTCCAGCTCTGCTGGCTCGGTCACCCGCATCCCGACATGACCATAGGCTTCGGCCAGACGAACAAAATCCGGCAGCGATTTCATGTAGGAGTGAGAATGGCGGCCAGAGTAGATCATATCCTGCCACTGCTTCACCATACCGAGATAACCGTTATTCAGGTTGAGTACCAGGACCGGCAGTTCATATTGCAACGCGGTGGAGAGTTCCTGGATATTCATCTGAATGCTGCCGTCTCCTGTCACGCAAACGACGGTTTCATTCGGCAGCGCAAGCTTCACCCCCAGTGCGGCAGGTAACCCAAAGCCCATTGTCCCCAGACCACCAGAGTTGATCCAGTGACGTGGTTTATCAAACGGATAATAAAGCGCGGCAAACATCTGATGCTGACCTACATCAGAGGTGACATAGGCTTCACCTTTCGTCAGACGCCAGAGGGTTTCGATCACCGCCTGCGGCTTAATGTTTTCGCTTTGGGTATCGTATTTCAGACACTGACGTGCTCGCCACTGCTCGATCTGTTGCCACCAGTCACGGATCTCATCCAACGGTTGTGAAGGGGTTTCCTGCGATAGCAGATCCAGCATTTGCTCCAGAACCTGTCTCGCATCCCCAACGATCGGCACATCCGCCGGTACCGTTTTCGAAATAGACGTAGGATCGATATCAATATGCAGCACGGTGGCGTTCGGGCAGTACTTCGCCAGATTGTTGGTCGTGCGATCGTCAAAGCGCACGCCAACGGCAAAGATCACATCCGAATGATGCATCGTCATGTTGGCTTCATAGGTACCGTGCATGCCCAACATACCCAGAGCCTGGCGGTGCGTTGCCGGGAAGGCGCCCAGTCCCATCAGTGACGAGGCGACAGGAAGATTCAATTTTTCGATCAGCTCACGCAGTTGCGCTTCACAGGCTGAGTTAACCGCGCCGCCGCCGACATAGACCACCGGCTTTTTAGCCGCCAGAAGCGTGTGTAACGCACGTTTGATCTGGCCTTTGTGGCCCTGTGTCGTTGGGTTGTAGGAGCGCATGCTTACCGTTTCCGGCCAGACATACGGCAGCTTGTTTGCCGGGTTAAGAATATCTTTTGGCAGATCGACCACCACAGGACCAGGACGCCCACTGGCTGCCAGCCAGAAGGCTTTTTTCAGTACGCCGGGAATGTCTTCGGTTTGCTTCACCAGGAAACTGTGCTTCACAACGGGGCGTGAAATTCCCACCATGTCGCACTCCTGAAATGCATCGTAGCCAATCAGTGACGTTGCGACCTGCCCGGATAGAATGACCAGCGGGATGGAGTCCATATAGGCTGTCGCAATACCGGTAATTGCGTTCGTCGCGCCAGGGCCGGAGGTGACCAATACCACGCCCACTTCACCCGTCGCACGCGCCAGCCCGTCAGCCATGTGCACCGCCGCCTGCTCGTGGCGCACCAAAACATGGTCAATGCCGCCTACCGTATGAAGCGCATCATAAATATCCAGAACTGCGCCTCCAGGGTAGCCGAACACCTGCTTCACGCCCTGATCGATTAACGATCGGACGACCATTTCCGCGCCAGACAACATCTCCATGCTTTGCCTCCAGGCATTTTGTTATAGACGAACTGCAGAATTCATTTCCACACCGTCTTACGATCGTGATGAACCAATCTTATATATTGCAGAGTGATCGTTACCTTAACCGCTCGTTTTGAGGCAGGCAATTAGCAAACAGGACGCGGCAAACGGGGTCAGAAGCACAAAAAGCAGCGTTAAAGGGAGGATATGGTTAATTCCACTGTGATTCGTTCGTGAGGTGATAAATCATCGCTGAAAAGCGCAACCTTTCAGGAAATCATCTATTTTTGCGAGGCTGGCAGCAGCCAGAAAAAATAACAACAGCACAAAATACCGCAAATGAAAAAATACGCAGGATAAACCACACACGCCGATGTGATTTATCCTGACGCGCTTATCGGCGGCAAATGCTAATAAGCAGCTCTTCCATCCACTGATGACCTTTATCCCGGCCTGCGGCTTCATGCCAGGAAAGATAACAGGTACGGCTATTGAGCTTGAGCGGCAACGGCAGAATTTGCAGATTTAAGGGTTCCGAAAACTCCTCCGCCAGCCAACGCGGGGCAATAGCGACCAGATGGGTCTGGGAAACCACATTTAAGACGCTGACCATGGCCATTCCCTGATAAGCCACGCTCGCCTGTTTATCCGCAGTGTCATACCACGGCAGACTAAATGAGGCGTATCGGTCGAGGGCAACAACAGCGTGCTGCTCGTTATAAACATCACTTTCGCGCAGCGGCATATTCATTCGTGGATGTTTTTTGCTGGCGACCAGTACCATTTCATCTTTAAACAGAGGCACACAGGAAAATTCCGGACGACGGAACTCTTCGTATCCCAGAACGAATTCTGTTTCCTGATATCGAAGCTGATGTTCTGTGTTCTGATTAAGAGAAGATTTAAATACCAGCTGAATATTGGGCGCAATTTCTTCCACTTTATTGTAGATCACGGACGTCAAATAATTATCTAACGGGCTACATACGCAAAGATGGAAAACACGCTCACTGCTTAAGGGCTCAAAACCCGATCCCGGCAGCTCATTTTGCACCAACTGTAATGCCTGGCGGATAGAGCCAAACAGCTGAAATGCACGCGCCGTGGGTTGAATCCCCCTGCCATAACGAACAAACAATTCGTCATTAAACATCACTTTAAGCCGGGATACCGCATTGCTGACGGCAGGCTGCGACATCCCCAGAGACTGCGCTGCCCGCGTGATATTCTGTTCCTGCATCACCGCGTCAAACACGGTCAACAGATTGAGATCCACGGTGCGTAACTGAGGTTTAACCCCATTATAACCCTGAGGTTGATTAATATTATTTTCTGGCACTCCTGGCTCCACTGTCACGCTAAACTCCCTTTGCCAAATTACAGTAATAATTTCGAAAAATATGATTTACCATGCAGATACAACCAGCGAAAGAGAATTGTTTAAAATTCGGAAAATATAAAGAGCGCATCATCAAAAGGGTGACTTCGCCCAGGTCATTGATGGTGAGATGAAATTCGGCATAAATGATATCAATGACATTATGGTTTGCATGAAACCATAATCAAGACAAATACACAATCGCCCTTCGGTTAATGATAACTTAAGTATTATTAAACTATGCACGTGAGCCATGCCAAACAATTAACAAACTCGCATCATTGCTCACGCTTTATTTACTGCATTTTTATTTGCAGCACTAATAAATCAATGAAATTAAAAACAATTCTTCTCAGGGCTCATCCATTACAGACGTATGTTGAATTGATACTAATTATATTTAAATCGTTCCGGAGATGAATCTCCAGTCCAAAAATAGACTTTTCAAAAGGCATGAAAGATAAAAACCAGCACAATTAGCTAAATAAAATTCTCTGGAACATCGTGCGATCGGGGTCGTTTTTGTTGTCAGGGGTTGACATCAACCCCCATATCCAGTACCACTAAAAGCATATTGAATTTAACGGAGCACGATTCATGATTCGCACCATTCGTTTCACCGGTCTACTACTACTAAACGCATCCTCTGTGCGCGGTAGACTGGCGGGCGAAATTCAGCGTTGAATCGCCACCAGTAAGACTAAAAACCCGCGCCACTGCGCGGGTTTTTTTATGCTCGTAGCAAGGCGCCCTAAGACTGACAAGGACCTAACCCATGAGCCAGCAAGTCATTATTTTTGATACCACTTTACGTGACGGTGAACAGGCATTACAGGCGAGCCTGAGTGTGAAAGAGAAGCTGCAGATTGCGCTGGCTCTCGAACGTATGGGTGTCGACGTGATGGAGGTGGGTTTCCCGGTCTCTTCTCCGGGTGATTTCGAATCGGTACAGACCATCGCCCGTACCATCAAAAACAGCCGCGTCTGTGGTCTGGCACGCTGCGTTGAGAAAGATATCGACGTTGCCGCCGAGTCACTGAAAGTGGCTGAAGCATTCCGTATTCATACTTTTATTGCCACCTCCCCCATGCATATTGCCACCAAGTTGCGCAGCACCCTCGACGAGGTGATTGAGCGCGCGGTATACATGGTCAAACGCGCGCGCAACTATACGGATGATGTTGAATTCTCATGTGAAGACGCAGGCCGCACGCCAATTGAGGATCTGGCACGCGTGGTGGAAGCCGCCATTAATGCCGGGGCCAAAACCATCAACATCCCGGACACCGTCGGCTACACCATGCCGTTTGAGTTCTCCAACATCATTACTGGCTTGTATGATCGTGTGCCAAACATTGATAAGGCAATTATCTCTGTTCATACCCACGACGATTTAGGCCTGGCCGTCGGCAACGCCATCGCCGCTGTTCACGCCGGTGCCCGTCAGGTAGAAGGTGCGATGAACGGTATCGGGGAACGCGCAGGCAACTGTTCCCTGGAAGAAGTGATCATGGCGATCAAAGTGCGCAAAGACATCATGAACGTGCACACCCGCATCAATCACAATGAAATCTGGCGTACCAGCCAGACCGTCAGCCAGATTTGCAACATGCCGATCCCCGCCAACAAGGCGATTGTCGGTACCGGCGCATTCGCGCACTCTTCCGGTATCCACCAGGATGGCGTACTGAAAAACCGCGAAAACTACGAAATCATGACCCCGGAATCGATCGGTCTGAACCAGGTTCAGTTGAATCTGACCTCCCGCTCCGGCCGTGCGGCAGTGAAACATCGTATGGAAGAGATGGGTTACAAGGACAGCGATTACAACATGGATCAGTTGTACGACGCGTTCCTGAAGCTGGCCGACAAAAAAGGTCAGGTGTTCGACTATGACCTGGAAGCACTGGCCTTCATTAATAAACAGCAGGAAGAGCCAGAGCATTTCCGTCTGGATTACTTCAGCGTGCAGTCCGGCTCCAGCGATATCGCCACGGCATCCATCAAGCTGGCCTGCGGGGATGAGATAAAAGCGGAAGCGGCAAACGGCAATGGTCCTGTCGATGCTATCTACCAGGCGATTAACCGCGTCACCGAATACGACGTGGAGCTGGTCAAATATGACCTGACGGCCAAAGGCCATGGCAAAGATGCGCTCGGTCAGGTGGATATCGTGGTCAATTATAACGGCCGCCGCTTCCACGGCGTGGGTCTGGCGACCGATATCGTCGAATCCTCTGCGAAAGCGATGGTGCATGTCCTGAACAATATCTGGCGCGCCGCTGAAGTCGAAAAAGAGTTGCAACGCAAAGCTCAGAATAAAGAGAACAACAAGGAAACCGTGTAATGTCGAAGAATTACCATATTGCTGTGTTGCCGGGTGACGGTATTGGCCCGGAAGTGATGGCACAGGCGCTGAAAGTACTGGAAGCCGTTCGCTCGCGTTTTGCGATGAAAATTACCACCAGCCACTACGACGTGGGCGGTATTGCTATCGATAATCACGGTACGCCGCTGCCAAAAGCAACGGTAGAGGGTTGCGAGAACGCCGATGCCGTCCTGTTTGGTTCCGTGGGTGGCCCGAAATGGGAACACCTGCCACCCGCAGAGCAGCCAGAGCGCGGCGCGTTGCTGCCGCTGCGTAAACATTTCAAGCTGTTCAGTAACCTGCGTCCGGCAAAGCTGTATCAGGGCCTGGAAGAGTTCTGCCCGCTGCGCGCGGATATCGCCGCTAACGGCTTTGACATTCTGTGCGTACGTGAGCTGACCGGCGGGATCTATTTCGGTCAGCCAAAAGGCCGCGAAGGCAGCGGCCAGCATGAAAAAGCGTTCGACACCGAGGTCTATCACCGTTTCGAAATTGAACGTATCGCCCATATCGCTTTTGAGTCAGCACGCAAACGCCGCCATAAAGTGACCTCTATCGACAAAGCGAATGTGCTGCAGTCTTCCATCTTATGGCGTGAGATCGTCAGCGAAGTTGCTAAGCATTATCCTGACGTTGAGCTGTCGCATATGTACATCGACAACGCGACAATGCAGCTGATTAAAGATCCGTCCCAGTTTGACGTGCTGCTGTGCTCCAACCTTTTCGGCGATATCCTCTCGGATGAGTGCGCGATGATCACCGGCTCCATGGGCATGCTGCCATCAGCGAGCCTGAACGAAGAAGGCTTTGGCCTGTACGAGCCTGCTGGCGGCTCCGCGCCGGATATCGCAGGTAAAAACATTGCTAACCCGATTGCGCAGATCCTCTCCCTGGCTCTGCTGCTGCGCTACAGCCTGGATGCAGGCGATGCGGCAACCGCAATTGAAAACGCCATTAATCGCGCGTTAGAAGAAGGCGTCCGTACCGGTGATTTAGCACGCGGCACGGCGGCAGTCAGTACCGATGAAATGGGCGACATCATTGCCCGCTATGTCGCTGAAGGGGTGTAATCATGGCGAAGACGTTATATGAAAAATTGTTTGATGCACACGTTGTCTATGAGGCACCAAACGAAACCCCGCTGCTCTATATCGACAGGCATCTGGTACACGAAGTGACCTCCCCACAGGCATTTGATGGGCTGCGTGCGCACAAACGCCCGGTACGTCAGCCGGGTAAAACCTTCGCGACAATGGATCACAACGTTTCCACCCAGACCAAAGATATCAATGCGTCGGGCGAAATGGCGCGTATCCAGATGCAGGAGTTGATCAAGAACTGTAACGAGTTTGGCGTCGAGCTCTACGATCTGAACCATCCGTATCAGGGTATCGTTCACGTGATGGGGCCTGAGCAGGGGATCACCCTGCCCGGCATGACCATCGTCTGCGGCGACTCCCATACCGCAACGCACGGCGCGTTTGGTGCACTGGCCTTCGGTATTGGCACCTCTGAAGTTGAGCATGTTCTGGCTACGCAGACTCTGAAACAGGGCCGAGCCAAAACCATGAAGATTGAAGTGAAAGGCAAAGCCGCGCCGGGGATCACCGCGAAAGACATCGTGCTGGCGATCATCGGTAAAACGGGCAGTGCCGGCGGCACCGGGCACGTTGTTGAGTTCTGCGGTGACGCTATTCAGGCGCTGAGCATGGAAGGTCGTATGACTCTGTGCAATATGGCCATCGAGATGGGGGCCAAAGCAGGCCTGGTGGCGCCGGATGAAACCACCTTCAACTATGTAAAAGGGCGTCTGCACGCGCCAAAAGGTCAGGATTACGCTGACGCCGTCGCGTACTGGAAAACCCTGAAAACCGATGATGACGCGGTTTTTGACACCGTTGTTACCCTGCAGGCGGAGGAGATTGCCCCGCAGGTGACCTGGGGAACCAATCCGGGTCAGGTCATTTCCGTGAATGACACTATTCCCGATCCGGCCTCATTTACCGATCCGGTCGAACGCGCCAGTGCCGAAAAAGCGCTGGCGTATATGGGTCTCAAACCCGGTGTGCCGTTGACCGATGTGACCATCGACAAAGTCTTTATTGGCTCCTGCACCAACTCGCGTATCGAAGATTTACGCGCTGCGGCGGAGATCGCCAAAGGCCGTAAAGTAGCACCCGGCGTACAGGCGCTGGTTGTGCCAGGCTCTGGTCCGGTAAAAGCGCAGGCGGAAGCCGAAGGCCTGGATAAGATCTTTATCGAAGCAGGCTTCGAGTGGCGCTTGCCTGGCTGCTCCATGTGTCTGGCCATGAACAATGACCGCCTGAATCCGGGCGAACGTTGTGCCTCCACCAGTAACCGTAACTTTGAAGGTCGTCAGGGCCGCGGTGGACGCACCCACCTGGTCAGCCCGGTGATGGCCGCCGCTGCGGCAGTTACCGGCCATTTCGCCGATATTCGCAGCCTGAAATAAGGAGACAATCATGGCAGAGAAATTTACCCAACATACAGGCCGGGTTGTCCCTCTGGACGCCGCTAACGTCGATACCGATGCGATCATCCCGAAGCAATTTTTGCAGAAGGTCACCCGCACCGGATTTGGTGCTCATCTGTTTAACGACTGGCGTTTTCTGGATGATAAAGGCCAGGTACCTGACCCGGAATTTGTGCTGAATTTCCCGGAATATAAAGGCGCCTCCATTCTGCTGGCACGGGAAAACTTTGGCTGCGGCTCCTCACGCGAGCACGCGCCATGGGCGCTGACCGATTACGGCTTTAAAGTGGTGATCGCCCCGAGCTTTGCAGATATCTTCTACGGCAACAGCTTCAACAACCAGCTGCTGCCGGTGACGCTGAGTGACGAGCAAGTGGATGAATTGTTCGCGCTGGTTAAGGCAAATCCGGGCATGTCGTTTGAAGTGGATCTGGAAGCGGAAGTGGTGAAAGCCGGGGATAAGACCTACAGCTTCAGCATCGATGCCTTCCGTCGCCACTGCATGCTGAACGGTCTGGACAGCATTGGCCTGACGCTTCAGCATGAAGACGCCATCTCCGCATACGAGAAAAAACAGCCTGCGTTTATGGGCTAAAGGCAATGGCCCGCACGATGCGGGCCATTGATAAGGGTGCGTTGAGGCTCAACCACTCTGGAGGGGCGGGGAACTTTCCCCGCCCATACCGCTAACGTTTTGCTTCGTAAGCCAACACTGCTGCCAGCTCTGTTTTCTCCTGTCTGAAATGCAGTTCACACAGTGAATCACGCACCATCCAGGTGAAGATCAACAGCGTTGTACAGATCAGAAACAAACCTAACAGCAGAGTACGTTTTGGCATTCCAGCCTCCTTATTGCTTTTCGGCAATGAAGAGACTAACCTCGCAATGTTGGTTGTGAAGTTGGTCTCCCCATGTACTGACCCCAAAAAGTTGGACAGTTAAACACGAGGCACATAGGTCTGGGTTC
>NZ_JACASJ010000100.1:0-17236 GCF_013391025.1 Enterobacter sp. SECR19-1250
TGAAATGACTGAGTCAGCCGAGAAGAATTTCCCCGCTTATTCGCACCTTCCTTAGATAAAGCCAGAGATAACATGCTGCGATATTCTTCGGGTCAGGCTTGGCCGGCGGTAATGAAAGAGTGGTCGGTCACCGGAGGATTTATAGACTCGCACTCCATCAACAAAACCTGCGAGCTGTGTGACAACGAAGGACTGCGCTATCAGTTTCAGATAACCAACGTGCTCACACATTACTCACTCTGGGTGGGTTCTACCTGTATTAACAAGTTCGTCCCTGTTTTTGCCGGCGGCAGAGAGCTGCTCGGAGAAGAAAAAGAAGCCGAAGTACGTAAAATTATGGCGGCCGCCAGGGCAACCTCAAGGCAGGAACGCGCAAAATCGGTTCTGGCACAGCTAAAAATCAAAGCACCTGACAGGTTCAGCGATCCGAAATGGGTGGCTAATCTTGATGTCGGGTACTCCGCCAGTCAGCTAAAGATGATTGCGGTGCTTTGTAAAAGCCACCGGATCACCTTTAATTCCGGAGATTTTAAAATCAACACCCGCAAGGCTAACGTTGTTGATCAAATACGGCTTCTGGAACCCTGGCAGTATTTCAATATGAGGGACGCTATCCCTAAAAGCCGGCATAAGCAGTTTGATGCGTGGTTTGCTGCGAAAAGAATACAATAAGAAATTAATGTAGTTCTTATGCAATACATAAGAACTACATTTTAACCGCCGTAATCAGCGAGGACTGAAACCGGCGTCAGTGAGTGATTTCTGCAGTGACTGGATGGCATCTTTCATCACCCAGGTTTCATCATCGTCGACGGCACAGGCCCGCATTTCTGACCAGGTTAAGCGCTTAACAAATTGTGCCAGCGCCATTGCCTGGCTGTCAGTTAACTCAGTGGTCACGGTAACAGTGGGCATTACTTGCACTCCTTTTTGTAAGTCAGAAAGATTACTTATGTAATTCTTATGTATTACAAATATTCCTTAATCATCTCCAGCATTTTTTCCGGTCCGGCTTCCCGGGCCAGGTACAGAGCTGCACGCAGCACGGTTGAGTCGGTGATAGTTTTTGTCGTGAGATCCTGAATTTCATCAACCAGTTCGCTGCACATCACTTTTTCCGCTGGTGTCATACGGATGGTTTTGGGGTTTTCGCTGGTCGTTCTGTTGCGGTTGACCTTAACGTTAGAAAGGCGGGTTTTCGCCTCTCCCTGTGTGGTTTCAGGTTTGACCATTGCGGGACGCGCGAGAGGGCCTTTAGCCATTTATGCAGCCTCGTTTGATAAGAGAGTTTCAAGTTCACGCATCAGCGCACGGTAATCGTTCAGGGCGAGGGACCCTTTGTTGTAATACCAGAGCGGGACGCAGGCAACCTGTGCCTGGGAGATGTTCTCATCAGCCCGGATACGGGTTTCCAGGTAGTTATCACGGGTTCGCTCGTTGGAAGCCAGTTGCTCATGAAGATAGGTGTTCATCTTCTTCTTGGCACCATTGTACTCATTGCGGAATACGCTGAACCGGGTAAAGCGGGTTTCACGGATCTCATCGAGATAGTCCAGTACAACATCCAGCCCGGTCAGAGCAAAGCTGCCGCCATCAACGGGAATAAGTACATGGTCCGCGGTATAGGCAGCGTTCGTGGTGGACAGGTTCAGACCTGGAGAACAGTCGATGAGGATATAATCGAATTTATCCATCACCGACTGCAGATGGCGGGACAGTATTTTTTCCCGATGGTGCCGGGTCAGGCAGTTTTCCATGACGCGTTCAAACGACGGATCTGACGGAATGATATAAAGGTTATCGATCACCTCTTCACCACTGACGGCCGGGATAATTGCATCAAAAATACTGAAGCGCGGGTTGTTATATAAATCGCAGATGGTGTGGCCATACTGCGCGTAGTATTTTTTCCCGTTAGCCATCACCTCAGTCGAGTTGGCCTGCTGGTCTCCGTCGATAAGCAATACCCGACGCCCGGCATGTGCGAGGCTCATGGCGAGGTTGGTGATCGTGGAGGTTTTACCGGCACCACCCTTGTTATTCATGATGGCAATGATGCGGGCCACGGTGTTAACCAGCGGTGTCAGCTGAGATTGCACTGGAATTTCAGACATGAGAACTCCTCTCTCAATGAAATACAGGTGTATTACGTTTTAGCGACAATAGAGTATCGCCGTGTGTGATTACTATAGCATTACAAATGTAATACACAAGTATTTTTATTGAACTACGCAAGTATTCCATTTCATGCGTCAGATCCTTGACGACAGAGGGCTGCACGGGGTGTATCAGCAGCGCTGTTTTCAATGCCGGGAAATATCGCTGATGTTCTCTTCAGGCTGTGAGGCACGACCTGGTGCATTGAATGTGATGGTGATGATTTTTCTGGCCAGCCCCTCATCGGAAAGGGCATCATCCACACTGACATCACGAATCAGTGGGCTTTCCTCTTCTATATGTTGGGCAATATCCCGCAGCCACTCAGCCAGCATTTCTCTGTCCATCTTTCTCCGCTCCGGTTGTGTACATTCAGCATCAACATACCACACCAGGAAAAGTGAAGTCTGCGTGGATGGTTAAAAGATGACCATCCTTGTCAGGCGTGCTGTCATCCGTGCTGGTAGCGACCTGCGCGGAATACCCTCATTTTATACACAGAATTGCCCACCGAAATTGTGGACAGCGACGATGAAAATACGATGTCGCTGCGCTCCTCATTCATACCGCTCTGCTGTGAACGCCGTGCCGCTACTGTAGCCGGGCCGCTGTGCAGAAAAGGGAGGCTTCGCCACCATCCTCACCCGGTCGCAGTGATTTCAAAATGCATTTTACGCTGTCTTCCCGTCGTTCTCCGGCTCAATTTTCGCCGTCAAACCGTCCAGTCAGCGTCTGCTTTTATCTGCGCTGCGGCTTGCGGTGGTGCCCTTGTCTGCTCCGCTTTTCGCCCGGCTGTCGTATCGGCACGGCGTAACTGGCGCCGCATTTGAGAAAGGAGAATGATTATGTCCCGTCTGATTTTGGGTGACTGTGTGCAGGTAATGGCTGGCTTTCCTGAGAAGGCCGTCGATTTCATACTGACTGACCCGCCATACCTCGTTGGTTTTCGTGACCGTCAGGGCCGCACCATTGCCGGTGATAAAACGGATGAATGGCTGCAACCTGCCTGTCATGAGATGTACCGCGTGCTGAAAAAAGACGCGCTGATGGTGAGCTTCTACGGCTGGAACCGCGTCGATCGCTTTATGGCCGCCTGGAAACATGCCGGATTCAGCGTTGTTGGCCACCTGGTGTGTACCAAAACCTACACATCGAAGTCCGCCTATGTGGGCTACCGCCATGAATGTGCCTATCTGCTGGCAAAAGGCCGTCCGACCCTTCCGCAAAATCCGCTCCCGGACGTGCTGCACTGGAAGTACACCGGCAACAAACATCACCCAACGGAGAAGCCTGTATCGAGCCTTCAGCCGCTCATCGAGTCCTTCACGCGCCCTGATGCCATTGTGCTCGACCCCTTTGCTGGCAGTGGATCAACGTGCGTGGCAGCACTACAGGCAGGCCGTCGCTACATCGGTATCGAACTGCTGGAGCAGTACCACCGGACCGGGCAGCAGCGGCTGGCAGCGGTTCACCGTGCCATGCAGTACCCGGCCGCTAACGACGACCTGCCGGAGGCAGCATGACCAATTATCAGGGACATGAACAACTGCGTGACGACATGGCCGCGCTATCCAACGCCATGAGCGACCTGCGCCTGCATATCCGGGCGCTGGAAGTGAAGTATCACGACGGATGCCCCGCGCTGGTTGATGCGCTGGCCGCTGATTTCTTGCGCAATCTCAACGAGCAGTATCTGACCGTTTACATGCGCGTACTGGCGTTCAGCGACTGTTTTCACGACTGACTGCGACCGGGCGGTTTGCCGCCCGGCCTTCTTACCCGATTTTGAGGAACTTGATATGCACGGAACCCGTGAAGCGCTTTGTACCGAACTGGCGCGGATGTTTACCCATGATGAACCTCTGGCCCTGCTGGTCTGGACGGAGGAGGGGATTCATTCCGCGTGCCGGGAATTGCGCCCTACAGACGACGAGATTACGGCCCTGCTGGAAACGGTCGGCAACAGCGACATGAAGGTGTATCGCCGGGAAGGCGTCACGGATGCGTCGGTGTGCGATCTGCTGACCCGCCATCGTGAAGCGATTAACCGGCAGGTGATGGTCCCGGCGCAGGTGCTTTCGCGCCTGGTGCATGACGTAGAACGCGAGCTGGTTCACCAGGAGGGGCTGGCATGGGAGGCGGGCGGGCCGACACCCGCGCGTATCCGTCAGGGAATGGCGGACGTGGAGGTGCTGAAGGCGCTGCTGGCAGCGTGAGGCGATGCCGGAGGGATAGCCTCCGGCTTTTTCTTCTTCGGATGTCGCGCGGCCGCTCCGCTTTTCTGGCTCATCCTCCACGCTGTTCCGGCTTCGCGGTGAGTAACGTCCAGAGCGGTCTGCGGCTTACGCCGTGCCTCTACTCTAGCCCGAACGCTGCAAATGCAAGGGTTCACTGACGTCGATGCTTTCACCCGGTCGCCGTATATTTAATTGCCTGTCGCGGTTCTTCCCGTCGTTATCTCGCTCAATATTCGCTCGCTAACCGTCCAGACCCTCTCCGCTGTTTACCGGCGCTGCGGCTTCATGCATCGCCCCTGCATTTTTCGCTCCCTGTCGGGCTGTCGTGTCGGCACGGCGTAAGCCGGAACTCAGACAACATCGACTATGGAGGATTTTTTATGCGCACTACGACGACCACACCGGCTGTTTATGTGGGTACGTATCACAAATACAACTGCGGCAGCATTTTCGGCAAATGGTTTGATCTGACGGAGTTTGACGGCAGGGAGGATTTTTACGAGGCCTGTCAGGCGCTGCATGCCGATGAATGGGACGCCGAATTTATGTTCCAGGACCAGGAAGGTATCCCGTCGCAGTTCGTCTCTGAAAGCTCCATTGACTGGGATTTTATCGCCGCTTACAAACGCGCCGAAGAAGAGGGCAGGGAGGCCGCTTTTATCGCCTGGGCGGAGTATACCGGCGAGTGTGACTATGACGCGTTTGATGATGCATACCGCGGCGAGGCGGAGAGCGAGGAGGACTATGCGCGTGAAATGGCTGAAGACAACGGCCTGCTGAATGAGGTGCCGGAGCCGCTGCGCAGCTATTTCGATTTTGAAGCCTGGGCGCGTGACCTGTTCAGCAGCGGTTATGTATTCCATGACGGCCACGTCTTCAGCAACTGATTTTCCCCGGCAGGCGGTTTAGCCGCCTGTCAGCCCGCGCGCTAAACCCTGGCAGGCTCTGCCTGCCGGCGAAGTTCGCCGCGCCTGCGGCGCCGCGCATCTCCGCCAGTGCCTGATGCTCCTGTGGTGCCAGGGTATGAATATTGGTGTGCTGCAGCGGGTCGGCGATATTTCTGTTCTGGCGATAATGCCTGCGTTGCTGTTGCCAATAGTGGCCATACCGGTGGCGTACTGGCTGATATCGCTGTTCTGTCGGTTTTTCTTCCTGTTGTGTCTGCCTGTGGGCGACTTCCCTGGCGGGAACCGGCGCTGTCGTAAACGGAGCCGGTAAACCGTCTCCGCCCTGCCGGGCTTCCATCGCACTGTCGCAGGTTCAACATCACGCTTGCGGCATCCGTTTACGGATGCGCCGCTCTCACCAGCCCGGCGGTCATGCTGCCGGGCCTCTTCGGGGCAACGCCGTTTCGCGCCCGCGCGTTCCGTCGTTGCGGCGGGTTCCTGCTCATTCCCTGCCTGGTTATTTCCCCCTTTTGAGTCCTTTCGCCGGGGCTGAGACAAGCACAGCCGCTGTCAGCTGTCCAGGGTAAATGGCACGCGGTAAACCGCGCCCCGGACATCCGCCATCGCCCGCGCTGGTTTACGCCCCTGCGGCGAACGGCTCTCAAACGGGTGAAGGTAACAACCAGCGGGGGCGTTCAGCAGGTCCCCGCAAAACGTCAAAACCGCGGCCCCGGCAACTCAACGGGTGATGGTTTTTTAAAAGCAAAACAGGTTCAGAAGGAGGAGCAACATGAGCGAGGCGCTGGCGGTTTTACCCGACAACACCTTTACCCGTGAACAGGCTGAGGCCGTTGCGGCGCAGTACACCAACGTGGCGATAGAGGACGATCAGGGTTCGCATTTTCGTCTGGTCGTTCGTCAGGACGGCGAGATGGTCTGGCGCACGTGGAACTTCGAGCCGGGCGGCACGTACTGGCTCAACCGTTATACCGCGGACTACGGCATCCGTAAGCCGCAGTAAGAAGGTGCCCTGCCGGAGCAGCTACTCCGCAGGGCCGGACAATCATCAATCAGTGAGGTATTAACTATGTCAGTAACCGATGTTAAAGCAAAAGCCCCCAAAAAAGCGAGCAGCAAAAAAATCACGAAGGCGCAGGAAGAAGCCCTGAAGGCCGCCCTTGAGGCCGCTGTCATCGAGTATGTTCCGCTGTCCAGTCTCACTAAATCCCCGCTGAACGTGCGCACCATCCCGTATTCCGTGGACAGCGTTCGCGGTCTTGCCGACTCCATCGAGGCGCTAGGACTGCTGCAGAACCTGATTGTTCACACCCTTGCGGACGGGCAATCCGGGGTGGCCGCAGGTGGCCGCCGACTGACTGCCCTGAATCTGCTGGCGCAGGAAGACCGTCTTGCGGCCGATCATACCGTCATGGTGAAACGCGTCTCAGACGACATTGCTGCCCTTGCCTCCATCGCTGAGAACGAGCAGCGCGCCGCCATGCATCCCGCCGAGCAGATCGCAGGTTTCCGTACGCTGGCAGAGCAGGGCAAAACCCCCGCGCAGATTGGCGATGCGCTCGGCTTCGGCTCCCGCCACGTGCAGCGCATGCTGAAGCTGGCAAACCTCGCCCCGTCCCTGATGGATAAGCTCGCGCAGGACGAACTGACCGTTGAGCAGTGTCAGGCGCTCTGTCTCGAGGACGATCCTGCCCGTCAGGTTGAGGTATTTGAAAGCGTGAAGGCCAGCTGGTCGAACGCGCCCGCACACCTGATTAAACGCGCCATTACCGAAACCGAGATGCGCACCGACAACACCAAATTCCGGTTTATCGGGCGCGAAGCGTATGAGGCGGCAGGGGGTTACGTTCGTGAAGATCTGTTCAGCCAGGACGAGGGCGACGGCACGGCAGACAGCGTGCTGGTTGAGCGTCTGGTGCAGGAGAAGCTGGAGCGTATCGCGCAGGACATTCAGCAGCGTGAGGGCTGGGCATGGAGTCGCGGACGCGCAGCCCGCATCTGGTACCACGGTGAAGACGGTAAAGAGTTCGTTCAGCCTGCTGAACCCGATCCGGTGTACACCCCTGAACAACAGCAGCGTCTTGATGCGCTGCGGGAGCAGTACGACACATATGACAGCGTTTGCGACGAGTCAGATGCGATCGAAGCGGACATCCTCGCCATTCAGGCGGCGGCAGAGGCCAGCGCGTGGACTGACGACATGAAGTCAGGCGCGGGAGTGATGGTCAGCCTGTACGAAGGGCAGGTGTACGTGCAGCGCGGTGTGCGCCTGAAAGCGGATATGCCGGAAGAAACCGTAACCAGCAGCGTAACGGTGCCATTCACCTCACGCCAGCCCGACGCCGCAGAGGGGATCAGCGTTCCGCTGCTCACGAAAATGACCTCCGAGCGTACGCTGGCAGTCCAGGCGGCGCTGATGCAGCAGCCCGAAAAGGCAGTGGCGCTGATGGTCTGGCGCATGTGTACCTGCGTCTTTTCAGGCTGTCTGACCACGACGCACCCGTTCCGAATCAGCCTGACTGTTTCCCACAGCAGTCTGACGGAGAACGCCCCGTCCGGTAAGGATGGCGCAGCGTTTAACATCCTGATGACCGAACAGGCAAGGCTGAAAGCCCTGCTGCCGGAAGGGTGGGAGAAGGACTTCACCACCTTCTTTTCCCTTGACGGCGGGGTGTTGATGTCGCTGATGGCCTTCTGCACGGCCTGTTCCGTTGACGGGGTACAGACCCGCGATATGGGGCACACCTCGCGCAGTACCCTCGATACGGTCGAGGCGGCAATCGGCTTCCACCTGCGCGACTGGTGGCAGCCGACGAAGGACAACTACTTCGGCAGCCTGAAACATCCTCAGATTGTGGCCTCCCTTAAAGAGGCGGGGCTGACGGGCGCGGCGGGTGACGCGGAGAAGATGAAGAAGGGCGATGCAGCAGCGCATGCGGAGCACTTTATGCAGCACACCCGCTGGGTTCCGGCATGGCTGAAAGGACCAGAGCCAGCGGCTGAATCCGGTGCTGACGACGCGGTTTCCGATACCGATAGCACTGACAACGACACCACCAACACGGCACATGCCGCCTGATAACGGAGAGCCGCCCTGCGGGGCGGCAATAAGGAGATACCCATGCGCACTATTCTGACCCCCGATGTACTGAAAACGATGTCCTGTGATGAGTTTGAGGACTGGCGGGACAGCGGCGAAGACTTCCGCCGCGAACTGACCCACGCCGTCATGCGTGACCTGTCCTGCCCTGAAAACTGGGATGTGAACGGCGAGTACCGCAGCGAGTTCGGCGGCTTCTTCCCCGTGCAGGTGCGCTTTACGCCCCCGCACGGCAACTACCATATTGCCGTGTGCAGTCCGGGTGCCATCAGTCCGGCGTGGATGGTGGTGTTTGTGCCCGCCAGCGGTCGTCCGTTCTCCGTCATTCGTACCCTGAACAGCTACCAGCCGGAGCTTGTCAGCCACACCGTCAGCCTGACGGCGCGTCTTGATGCGGACGGATACAGTCAGGCCAGCATCATCAGTATCCTGGCAGCGGAGGGCGCGGCATGATACCTGCAAACCTGTCACTGGTTCCCTTCAGCCCAGAGCGACGCGCCGCGATGGAGGCCATCGCTGAGGTTGAACGCCGGCGGTCGCGCGGCGCGGTGTCCACGGCGTATCCGTATGCCAGCGCCTTTTTCCGGCGGCTCATGGGCAGCACGCGCATCTCACTCAGGGAAATCCATCATTTTGCGCCGGTGCTGACGGCGCGGGAGCTGCGAGGCAGCAGGGGCAGCTGGCTCAGTGCCATCGATGCCCTGATTGAAAGTCGCGGGACGCGTTGCTGGCTTCCACTTCCTGTCGGTGCCGGACAGCGCCTCTTTCCGGAGGTGGCCTTTCAGCAGACCGAGCGGGTTCGCTGTCAGGACGCCCTGCGGGATGAAAAATACACCCGCCAGCGGCACAAAGAACGGTGTCAGCGTGAGCGGGCGTACCAGGCGCTGGCGGGGCAGGCGGAGATTGAGCTGGCATTCCATACGCCGGAAACGGTCAGCAGCTGGAGCGCGCGCTGGTCGGGGACTGAGCTGCGCCAGTACGACCTGGAGGAGATGTTCTGGCGCTGGAGCGAGCGTTTCCCGTCACTGGAGCCAATGGAGCGCTGGACGATGGAGAGTCAGCCTTTCTGGACGGTGATGGCCGAAACGGATGCGCTGGCAAGGGAAAGTCCGGGATCTGTCAGGCAGCTGGAGCGCTGGATGGTACCCAACAAGCTGACAATGCGGAGCCGGGTATGAAGTGGCGTTACTCGCTGCGCTGGAAGCGTCCCGGTCCCTGTCCCGGTGAACCTGAACTGGCGTCAGAAGTGGTGGAAGCGGGGAAACCCGCCCCTGAGTCCGTGATGTCACTGTGGGTGGCAGGAGCCGGATATGCCGTCTGCGTGGATTTTCTGTGTGACAGACAGATCAGGCGCTGGACCGACGAGCGTAAGGCGGCCACCCGCCGACGGAATCTGGCGCGTCGTGTTAACAGGATCGCGCCCCTGTTTGCTGATGAGCTGATTGAGCGGGAACTGACGGCACGGCCTGAATATTTTCGGGGAAAGTCGCCTCACTGAGTCTGATATCATATCCTGCCAGAATACGGTCGGCAGGGTGCTTAAAAGGGATAATTTAGAGATGAGATACTGGATACTGGTCGCGCTGTTAAATGGCCTGTTTACGCTGGTCATACATTACGCGGCGCCGGAGATGTTCGGAAGTACGGCGTACTATGCCGGGGTGGCAATCTGTTCCCTGATTGCGCTGGTTATCACCTGGCGCGATCCGCCTGGTATGCTGGACAACGTGCTCTTGTTTCTCTTTAAGTGGGGAATTGTGGCTTCTGGACTGGCGTTTTCTGTCTGGGGCATCGGATACAAGCTGGAATTCTGGGGGGAACATAACCCCGATGAAGTTTTCAGCAGTGCATTCGACACCATCTTGCCGAATCTGGCGGTGCTGAGCGGTGCTTTGATTCTGGTCAGTGGCTGGGTGTTCTGGAGGCGAAGGTAACAAAGAATACGCCAGCGTGAGGGCTGGAAAGTAACAAGAGCGGTTATGCCTGCGGTATAGCTGCTCTTTTTTATGCCCCTTACGCTTTGTAATACCCTGCAGTGAATCTCCTCTGAAGAACGGACGCTGCGAATTATGGTGGCAGTTGCTTGTATCATCTTTTCAAATTTGCCTGTTGTCGGACGGGGTCACTGGCCATGACTGCGGGCGACTTCCCTGACGGGAACCGGGGCTGTCGTAAACGGAGCCGGTAAACCGTCTCCGCCCTGACGGGCTTCCATCCCACTGTCGCAACGTCAACACCGGCTCGCAGTGACCGTTCCGGTCACGCCGCTTTCACCATGCCGGCGATAAAGCCGCCGGCACTCAGATGACGCCACGTCGTTCCGCCGTGTCGGGTGTGTTCATCCTCTCCCCGTACCTCTGGCGAGCCCTCTCCCGTTAAGTCCCCGGGCTGAGGGCTTGTCGTAGCACCGTCGTGTCGTCATCCGAAGGGTGAAATGAACTCCGCCAAAACTTTTTGCGAAGGACCGCAAAAACTTTTGTCTCCGCCCTTCTCCTGCCGCCCCGCCGTTGCTCCTTTGCCCTTTGCCGCCAGGGAACTCACCGAGAGATGGATTAACCACCAGACAGGAGGAAAAGCAGGATGAACACACAGAACGTCAACGTCAAAACCGCCACCAAAGAATCTTCCGAAAGATGGGTGAAAACCTCGTCCCTGCGTACTGATGGCTTTGTGCGCAATATCCATTCCCGTAACCCGTTCGATGTTATTCGCGCGGACGTGGTGCTGGCCCGTATGGAAATACAGGCTAACCGGGGATGTGGCCTGCACTACGAGATTTATGAGTCCCGTCTGCTGGGGATGGCTATGCATTACCTGGCAGAACTGCCACTGAAAGACCGTCCGGCGTTTATGGGGGCGGCAGCGAAACGGGGTTACATGCTGACGACTGCGGAAGAAGAACGTGCCGATGGTGAATGTGCTGACCTGATGAGCGAGCTGGCGGCGGATTACTGATTACTTAATCGGCTGGCAGCAGGGGATGCCGCCAGTCACAACGGAGAAACATGATGAGCAACAGCAACACGAACAGCACATTCAGCTTCGACGCATGGGAGAAAAGCGCGCTCAGCGAACTTGATACCCTGCAAAACCACGTCAGTAAAGCCCTGATGAAGTACCAGAGCAATACGGACAAAACGGCGCTGGGCGAGTCTGCAAACCGCTATATGGGCGAACTCAGAACCGCTGTCACGCGCATCCTGAAAGCCACGCCAGCCATTCAGCAGAAAGTCGACGAGATTGCCGACATGCTGCACCTGATGGCGCATTTTTCCGGCATCACGTTCGACGAATAACCACCACGGCGAAATATCAACGCCATTAACCAGAAGGAGATAAACCATGCACTTAAATCTGACCGAATCCTGCGCTGAAGCGGGTATTTATGCGACCAGTGAGGCCGAACGCGCGTACTGGCTGAGCCGCGAAAAGTCATATCTGACCGCGTCCGTCGAAATCGACGTACACGCCTTCCATGATGCGCTGGGGCTGATGTACCCGATGAACTGGCGCAGCAGTCAGAACGGCGAGTGTGAAACCTTCATGCTGGCGGAAATGGTCTGCGGTAATGTGACCGAAATCTACGCGCGGATCGGTATCCGTTATTACCGGATGCGCGACTACAGCAACCTTGACCACGCGGAGATTCTGGCACGCGTTAAGGAGGGAGTGCAGCGCCAGAAATGAAAAAGGCAGACTTTCGTCTGCCATATCCCGCCGGATTTACCCGCTTGCAACGATTAATCCGGCCTTCACCAAAAGGAACAAACCAATGCAATTCAGTGAAGTTTCGATTGTTACACCGACCGCCCTGTATGTCCAGATGCTTGAGGCGGAAAACGCACCCGTAAAAAAACAGGTGCGTATTAAACGCAGTGATATCGACCGTGACGACATCAGCGCCGAAATGCGGGCGCTGGGCCGTCACATAGCGCACTGCCGGAAGAAGGGGCGCGCCGTTCGTATTCCTGCCATGCGCGGGAGTGAGTGGGGGCAGGTGTTACGCACGCTCGAACTGAAGCGGGCATTTAACTGATAACTGAGCCGCTCCTTACGGGGCGGCATTTAAGGAGGAAATATGTCTCAACTCAGTTTTGCCAGCTTCTTTGATCAGGCGAGAGAAGCCGCACCCTTAACACCCGCTAAACCCGTATTGCCCACCGTGAATGCGCAGCCGATACTGCACCGGATGATGACAATCGACCAGGCCCGCCGCCAGTTTATCAGCGTGTTCAGGGATACCGCCCGCAGCCTGCGCCGCTGGGAGGTGTTCAGCGACTTTATCACGCTGGCCGCCAGCGAGCTGGATATGGCGCGGATAAGAACGCCAGAGAATATTGAGCAGAGCCGCAAAATCTGCGCGAAGTACAGCGAGAGTGATATCAGCAACCTGCATACGCTTTTCTGCCTGATGGTCTGCGCACTGGAGGCCAAATTCCACGACTTCCTCGGCGCGATCTTCATGGAGCTTGAGCTTGGCGACGACCGCAACGGACAGTATTTCACGCCGTATCACGTCCAGTCACTGCTGGCGAGGCTGCTGATGCCGGACGTCGACGAAACGATACGCCGTGAGGGATTCGTTACCGTCAGCGATCCGGCAAGCGGTGCGGCGGGAATGATTGTGGCGTATGCGGAATATCTGCTGGAGGCGGGCTATAACCCGTCTGAACATATGTTCGGAAGCTGCATCGATATTGATTCTGTTGCGGCCGATATGGCGTTTATTCAGCTTTCCCTGCTGGGTATTCCTGCCGAGGTGGTCACGGGCAATACGCTGACGATGAAGTTAAACAGGGTGCGGTATACGCCTGTGTACTACATCAACAACTTTGGTAAGCGGCTGGACGATCAGCGCCGTATCAGTGCCATGCGCGAATTTTTGCGCTGTATAAATGACGCTGCATAGCTATCCAGAAGGGCAGGGGAGTGTCCTGCCTTTCGTGGCATCAAAGGCCGCGCGCCTGCGGCGCAGAATAAGCAGGCTGCGCTGACGCGCTGCCTGCATTATTCCGGCGCGTGGTAGTCTGAAGTTCCTGTCTTTTGGTCAGGTGGTTAATATTCCTCATTCTCCTGCTGGCGATGGTCTTTATTATTCTGCCGCGGATATGGATATTATCCTTTCTTTTCCGGGCGTCGTCCCTGAAGGGACACGGCTGTCGTGAACGGAGCCGGTAAACCGTCTCCGCCCTTCGGGCGTCCATCCTGACGTAAATTCAAATTCACGCTTGCTGCATCCCGAATGGATGCGCCGCTTTCACCGTGGCGGTAATAAATTACCCCCACTCTGAAGCCCGTAACGGTAATTCGTCTTACGCCGATTTTCCGTTACGGGATGTGTGCATTCTCCTGGTGTGACTATCGCCCGATTTCATCAGTTCGCGGAGGGCTGCTTTTAGCATCAGCCAGTAAGGAAATAAAGGGGTATATAAACGCTGCGCGCCCCTTTATTTCCTTACTGTCAGCTGCTCATTGCCCTTCGCCGCTCAGTGATGAAGTCGAACGATGTAATAACCCAATGAGGAGAAAACCAGAATGCACACATTAAACGTCAAAACCGCCACTCGTGAATCAGCCGAACAATTTAAGATCGATGAACGCCAGCGCTACTCTGTTACAGATGGTGATGAACGTCTGGATTTTATTCCTGCGCTCTTTTTTACGCCTTCTGCTGATAACATGATTGCCAGCTGGTTACGTCAGCATTCAGATTATGATGGCGGTTTCTGGAATTACTGGATTATTCCGCAGGGCACCGGAGGAAACATTGCTCCGAACTGTGTCAGATTCACCACGACGCAAACCGGATATATCGCACCGGAAGGTGAACAGCGCTATAACATGGTTATTCCCGGTAATTACTTTGAAGCAGAGGTCAGTGCCGATGCTGCCGGAATTATTGCGACCCTGATGATCATGAACTGGTTGTCCTGGCAGGTTGCAGATATGGGGCCTGAATATTCGAAAGTCTGTAAACACCTCGTCGCTCGTCAGGATGCACTGAAAGACTACATCAGTATCATAAAACACCCTGAAGCAGATTTAATTTATCGGGCTATTGATTGACGACATAAATACTGGATGAATAAAAAGACCTCCTGTTGAGGTCTTTTTACTGTTTTGCAAGAGTCTGCGCTGCATTTTTATTATTCTTTATAGCCCGATATGTTGCCTCAATTTTTCTGGCATAGACATATCTTCTCTGCGCCTGTTCTTCTGTTTTCCTGAAACCTGCATTATAAGCGCCCACGGCCTGCCAGCTGACTCCCCACTTTTTGAATGCAATTGCAAGATAGTAAGCCCCGGTGTAGATATTCATACACGGATCGGAAAGAAGATGCTCCGGTTTTATTCCATAACGAGCCAGTTCGTTAAAGTGCTGGGAGTCCACCTGCATAAGTCCGGAGCCAAAACCCGAAACAGGATTGTAGCCTTTTACGTATGTGCGGAAGTTCGATTCATTCCAGGAGATTGCCCGAAGCAGATCCGGATCTATATGATAATCCCTTCCTGCCAGATCAAAACAATCAGCAGCGTTCAACATTCCAGAAAAAGCCAACATTAAAAACGTAAGAGCAATCCGTTTCATTTCTTCCCTCCGGGCACCATGCCGGAAATACGTTAACCCATCCCATGCCCAGACTCAACTAATATGCACTCCTCACCACCAAAAGCTCCACACCCCACGCAAAATTAAAATTTTGCTGATTGGCTCTTTAAATCATGCAGTTAGAGAAAAAGTAATGTGAAATAATTTATTTTAATGTGTGTAAACGACTCGGTAGTGAGTTCTATTCGACTCGGTAAAAACTCTACTCAGAGTCATTTGTGACTATTTTTAATAATTCCATTGAGTTACTACTACGGCGAGTCTATATTCGAGTCGTGAGTTTTTACAGTGTGTGTCGGCATGCAAGTCGTCTGTTTTCTGGCAGAGAGTCTGTGCCGAGTCGTGTATTTTTAGCTTTTCAAAATATTCTGACGTACCGAAGTTTTGGAAATATAAATAAGGAGAAAATTATGGCCAGAGTTCAGGTCTATGTAAGCGATGAAGTGTCAGAGAAAATAAGAGTAATCGCGGAAAAACGTCGCGCTGAAGGAGCGAGAGATAAAGATGTAAGTTTCTCGAGCATTGCATCAATGCTGGTCGAACTTGGTCTTCGGGTCTATGAAGCGCAGATGGAAAGAAAAGAGTCTTCATTTAATCAGGCGCTCTATAATAAAACTATCCTTGAAAATGTAATGAAAACTCAATTTATTGTCAGCAAGCTGCTGGCGATGGAGTCGCTGAGTCCACATCTTGCTGGAAATGAAAAATTTGATTTCAGGGATATGGTTACGTGTATACGTGAAGATGTGCAACAGATTGTTGAAAAATTCTTCCCACAGGAGGAAGAGTCTCAAGATAATTAGCTGAAAATGTTTGATAAATAGGATTTAGATCTGCTGTTTTTGAGTGACTTTGTCGTCAGTAATTGATATATTTTATGCAGACATAAGTAAAATTTGATGCCCGCCATTCAATTTGGTGGGTCGCCGGTACACCGGGCTACTACCCCGAGTGTACCGACTATACACAGAAACCTTCAGAGGAGGCTTCAATGCACCCGCGCGATCCTAGAGATCTCTCCCAATCAAGTCAATCATTAGATGATGTTCTAAGTCATTTTAATGGCCTTTATAATTCCTCATCACTACCTTTTTGTATTCGCGATCAATCCAGAAAAGTAATTTATAAAAATGATGCTTTTTCCGACCTCTTTCATCCACTTTCGAAATCATTTTCAGGTATAAGCTTCGATTCTGACGAGGTTGAACTCGAACTATCATCTATTGAATTAGAGGCATTTGTTATGGGACCTGAAACAGCACTATGTCGTACCTTTAACTTTAACGGTGAGTTTTATCAATTGAGAGTCGAAATACGTTTAATTGATGGGGATCTTTATGCTATATGGCTTATAAATTATTTTCCAGATTACCAGGCATTATTCAAGGTAAACACTAAGGTACTGAATGACAGCTTTGATGTGGACATTTTTCTTTCTGAAATGACAACGAAAAAAATGATTACTTTATGTTTTTCTGTTCTCGGATTCCAGCTTCATACTATGTCGAGGTGCCTTGGAGTTTCTGAATCTGCGATTACTAATAGGCTTGCTAGTGTTAAAAAAGAAATTAGAAAGCATTTCCCTGATTATGATGACTTCAGATTCTTTTGTCTGAAGAATGGTGTTTATATAAGAATGACGTCAGTAGTACTCAAGGTACTTAATGTTAAATCTTTGTTAGCAAAATAGTGTAGAAAACTCGGTATTGAATAAATTGTATTTCACGTGTCACTATCCTGACGCAGGAATATGTTGAGAGGGAAAACATGATTAGACGTCACAGGCTTCGTGGCCCAACGGTAACTATGTCGATCTACCTTGACCCACAAACCGATCTTCTTATTTTGAAGGCGAAGGACAGAAGTGGTCGTTCTAAATCAGCTGAAGCGCTGATTCGGTTACGTGACCACCTGGAAAAATTCCCTGATTTCTATAACTCTGAAATGGCGGAGGTGATCCCAAACAATCTTGAACCCAAGTCACAAAACTAGTTTTTTAGGATTTTTATTTCAACAAATCTATCCGGTGTAATTAAAGGATTAATGAATATGACTGATGTGTCTGTTATTAACGCTGTACCCGCGACCCCTGCAAAGAAAAAATTCAGCAAAGTCGCGTTACTCAAAGCGCTGAAGTTTGCCCTGCCTGTCGCAGCCCTTGCTGCGTTTTTCCGACTTTGTTGAATAAATCGAACTTTTGCTGAGTTGAAGGATCAGATCACGCATC
>NZ_JACASJ010000101.1:0-17155 GCF_013391025.1 Enterobacter sp. SECR19-1250
GATGCGTGATCTGATCCTTCAACTCAGCAAAAGTTCGATTTATTCAACAAAGTCATCCATCAACCCAGTGGAAGCAAATACACCCGTGATGGTTTTAATTCGCGCTGGCGAGAGGCAAAACTCGCAGCCCAGGCTAAGTACCCTAACCTGTCGATTGATTTCACTTTCCACGATCTGAAAGCAAAAGGCATTTCAGATCTGGAGGGCAGCCTTGAAGAGAAACAGGCAATTTCCGGCCATAAGAACTCGCGACAAACGGCAATTTATGACAGAAAAGTAAAAGTGGTACCAGTTGTTGGCGGTCAGAAAAACTGATTGGTTATGCGTCCGAGGGAAAATCATCTTCGGACGCATCTTCGGAAAAATGGCTACATAACAAAAAAACCACCTTTCGGTGGTTTCACGACACTGCTTATTGCTTTGATTATTCTTTGTTTCCCATGGTACCCGGAGTGGGACTTGAACCCACACAGCGCGAACGCCGAGGGATTTTAAATCCCTTGTGTCTACCGATTCCACCATCCGGGCTCGGGAAGAAAGTGGAGGCGCGTTCCGGAGTCGAACCGGACTAGACGGATTTGCAATCCGCTACATAACCGCTTTGCTAACGCGCCGTAAAACTTTTTCAAACTGACACCCGCTATTGCGCATGTCTTTAATCTGGAGCGGGAAACGAGACTCGAACTCGCGACCCCGACCTTGGCAAGGTCGTGCTCTACCAACTGAGCTATTCCCGCATGTCATCAAGTTAACTGCTAACCACTTGATTTCATTATCGTCCGGCTAACTGTGCCGCCGTTCGATGCGTTGCATTCTACTGATATGACGTGATGAGTCAACGTTATTTTTTGCATCCCCGGATCGTTTGCTGAAAATTACGGCGAAACGATCACTGTTCAAGCAAATCTCCGCGCGCCGCGTTCAAATATTGCAGCATTGACCACAGGGTCAGCACCGCGGCAACCCACAGCAGGCCGATTCCCGCCCACTCTACCCAGGCGTTCGGACGCCACAGCATCCAGACCAGCGCCGCCATTTGCGCGGTGGTTTTCACTTTACCGATCCAGGATACCGCCACGCTGCTGCGTTTACCCAGTTCAGCCATCCATTCACGCAGTGCAGAGATGATGATCTCGCGTCCAATCATGGTGGCGGCTGGGAGTGTCACCCACCAGGTATGGTAATGTTCAGCCACCAGCACCATGGCAATAGCCACCATCACTTTATCGGCCACCGGATCGAGGAAAGCACCAAAACGGGTGCTTTGGTTCCAGCGGCGCGCCAGATAACCATCAAACCAGTCGGTGACCGCGGCAACCAGGAAAATCAGCGCACAGGCAAAAGGGGCCCAGACAAACGGCAGATAAAACGCGAGTACAAAGAACGGGATAAGCACGACGCGAAAGAGAGTGAGCAACGTAGGGATGTTATATTGCATAATGACGGTAACTATTTGTTGTCAGTAAAATTTAGCTCTATGTTGCTACAGAGCCCTCAATGTTTCAACGAGTAGTAGATCTTTTCTGCCAGCCCTTGCGAAATACCCGGCACTTTTGCAATTTCCTCCATGCTGGCGTTGAGTAATCCTTGCAATCCGCCCATATACTTCAGCAGCATCTGGCGACGTTTTGGCCCAACGCCTTCAATGGTCTCCAGCGTGCTGGTGTTTTTCACCTTCGCCCGTTTTTTACGGTGACCGCTGATGGCATGATCGTGCGACTCATCGCGAATATGCTGAATAACATGCAGCGCCGGGGAATCCGGCGGCAGGCTAAAGCCCTCACCTTCCGGCTCGAAGAACAGCGTCTCCAGCCCGGCTTTACGATCGGCCCCTTTTGCCACCCCCAACAGCAGGGGATGGTTTTTATCCCAGCTGACATCCAGGGATTCAAAGACCGCCTTCGCCTGGCCGAGCTGCCCTTTCCCGCCGTCAATCAGGATCACATCCGGGATCTTGCTCTCTTCAATGGCTTTACCATAGCGACGACGCAGCACCTGATTCATTGCCGCATAGTCATCCCCCGGGGTGATGCCGGTGATGTTGTAGCGACGATACTCAGCACGCAGCGGACCGTTCGCATCGAACACCACGCAGGAAGCAACGGTCTGCTCCCCCATGGTATGGCTGATGTCGAAACACTCCATGCGTTTCACTTCCGGCAATTTCAGAAGCGTCGCCAGAGCCGTTAAACGCTGGCTGACCGTCGACTGCTGGGAAAGTTTGGTGCTGAGCGCTGTCGCGGCATTGGTACGCGCCAGCTTCAGATAACGCGCACGGTCGCCGCGCGGTTTGGTCTGGACATTCACCCGGCGTCCCGCCAGCTCGGATAAAGAATCGGCCAGCAGGGTTTTATCCGCAAGGTTAAAATCAAGCAGGATCTCCGACGGCAGCGTGCGCATCTGGCTCCCCTGCAGATAAAACTGGCCGACAAAAGTCTCAACCACTTCACCCAGCTCCGTACCGCCTGGTACTTTCGGGAAATAGCTGCGGCTGCCGAGCACTTTGCCCTGACGAATAAACAGCACATGCACACAGGCCAGACCGGCATCAAAGGCAACGCCGATCACGTCGAGATCGTCACCGGTGTTCGAAACAAACTGTTTCTCCGTCACCCGGCGCACCGCCTGAATCTGGTCACGTATGCGCGCGGCCTCTTCAAACTCCAGCGCGGCGCTGGCTTTCTCCATACGGGCAATCAGTTGGGTCAGGACCTGATCGTCTTTACCGGCTAAAAACAGGCGCACGTACTCAACCTGCTGCGCGTACTCTTCTTCACTCACCAGCCCGGCGACGCAGGGCCCCAGGCAGCGGCCAATCTGGTACTGAAGGCACGGGCGCGAGCGGTTACGGTAGACACTGTTTTCGCACTGACGAACAGGAAAGATTTTTTGCAGCAGCGCCAGCGTCTCACGCACGGCATAGCCGTTAGGAAACGGCCCAAAGTATTCACCCTTCGCATGTTTCGCACCACGGTGCATCGCGAGCCGGGGATGGGTATCGCCGCTCAGAAAAATAAACGGGTAGGATTTATCATCCCGGAGCAGAACGTTATAGCGCGGCTGATAGAGCTTAATATAGTTGTGCTCAAGCAGGAGTGCTTCTGTCTCCGTATGGGTGACGGTGACATCAATATTCTGGATAAGCGCGACCAGCGCTTCAGTCTTACGGGAGGCAAGGTTGCTGCGAAAATAGCTGGAGAGGCGTTTCTTGAGATCTTTCGCCTTCCCCACGTAGATAACCGTACCGCCAGCGTCATACATGCGATAAACGCCAGGCTGGCTGGTCACGGTTTTCAGAAATGCTTTTGAATCAAATACATCACTCACTGACTTAATAACGTCTCCGCATTACACAGACCATGACGGATGGCAAGATGAGTCAGTTCAACATCACCGTGGATGTTCAGTTTACTGAACATCCGATAACGATAGCTGTTCACCGTTTTCGGGCTGAGATTCAGTTGCTCCGAGATCTCATTGACCTTCTGGCCTTTGGTGATCATCAGCATAATCTGCAATTCACGCTCAGACAAACTGGCAAACGGAGATTCGGTTTTCTCCGGCTCAATCTGGCTCAGCGCCATTTGTTGCGCAATGTCGGAAGCAATGTAACGCTGGCCGGCAAAGACGGAACGAATCGCGTTCACCACTTCCTGCGGCGCGGCGCCTTTACTGAGGTAACCTGCCGCCCCCGCCTGCATTACCTTCGCAGGAAGCGGGTTTTCGGTATGTACGGTCAGCATGATGACTTTTGTGTCAACAAAGGTACGCGCGATTTTGCGTGTTGCTTCAAGCCCACCGATACCGGGCATGTTCATATCCATCAGCACCACATCGGCTGAATTGGTGCGGCACCATTTAACGGCATCTTCGCCACAGCACGCCTCACCGGCAACTTTAATACCTTTTATATCTTCAAGAATGCGTCGTATCCCTGCGCGCACCAGTTCGTGGTCATCAACAAGAAGGACGTTGATCAAAGGGAATGTCTCCAGAATAGGGATAACGATACTGAGTGATAATTGGCTTTATATTAACGTTTTTCCTCACAAGATTAAAACGTTAAAAAACCGGCTATTCGATTTCGCTCGCGTTTTTGGAAATTAGCCTGTACAGATGCTGGAAAGAAAGCCCGCGCGGTGAGCGCTTGCACGGCTTTTTTTAAGCATCTGTATTCAAAAAGTTACAAAAATCGCTGCCCCGTCACGGTCAAAAAAACAGTTCTCAAATTTTTGTAACAATAATTAACGGCAAGCGAACCGGCCATAAACAATTAATAATCTTCGACCCTGTACAGTTTACTGGCACGCGGTGTTTATGCAAATAAACACCCTGCGGAAAAGTATGAAAAACAACCGCTGCATTTTTTGGAACAGCTTGTGGTATACTCCGCCGCCTTGACTTGCATCATCGCGCGCGAGCGCTGTTTTATAACGAGGAAAATAAATGAGCACACCTGAATTTGCAACTGCGGAGAATAGCCAGGAACTGGCCCAGGAAGTCAACTGCCTGAAAGCCCTGCTGACGCTGATGTTACAGGCAATGGGTCAGGCTGACGCCGGACGTGTGATCATTAAAATGGAAAAGCAAATCGCGCAGATGGAAAACCAGGCTGAGTCAGCGGTATTTGCCAATACTGTTAAGCAAATTAAACAAGCCTACCGTCAGTAAAAAAAACGGCTGAATGTGTTGCATTCAGCCGTTATCTCGTCTGGCACGCAGAACGTTCTCTCTGCTCAGATTAACCCTGTCGCCGCCGCGTAACACGCAATCTGCGTCTTGTTTGGCGCGTTGAATTTCTTCTGCATATTCTTCTGATGGAAGTTAACGGTATTCTCCGAGATAGAGAGAATGATCGCTATTTCCGCTGATGTCTTCCCTTCCGCAGTCCATTTCAGAATTTCCCGCTCACGTTTGCTGAATTTCATTTCGGGTGGCATCACCATCTCATCTTCAAAACGCAGCAGGCTGGTTAACGCCATTTGCAGCAGCATCTGCAACCGCAGCTCTAATTCTTCGCTGGTGATCGCGCCCGCCTGAACGCTGGTACACGAAACGGACAGGAAACCGAGCGCGTGATTTGGCAGCATCAGGCACTGTGTTATTCCCTTACGCAAGCCATGGTCGCGTGCGCCATTCCATAATGCCTCTGCGTCCGCGAATAATTCATCCGTCCAGGGTAAATGGCCCTGAATGAAATTCTCCGGTTTGAGCACCGGATCAATGGCGAAATAATTCTCTGACTGATATTGCGCCATCCACCGTTGTGGATACGTGGCGTGTACAGATATCCTGGGGCGCGTAAATGGCACAGGATGGCGTACACAGAGTGCGTAATAATCAAATTCGAGCGCCTGAGTTTGTCGCTGTAGTTCCTGATATACCTCACTGGCACTGGTCAGTGCCTGAAACCGGAGGAAGCAATCCCGTCGCCAGGTGAAAAAGTCTGAATCCTTCATACTTACTAAATGAAGCCTCTGAAATGATATTCATTATTAAGGTGAATATAACCTAACACATAAAACTTATTTCTAACCACAAAATATCGGCAATAGCACAATTAACTTTAGTTTTGATAAGGTTTATCTGTACTGAGCGGAATAAAAAAACATGGCAGACGAAACCGCGAGAGAATAATTTGCTCCAGAAGAAAAATCTGGAGCAAATGCGTGCAAAAATGCTACTGCATAAGGAATTTTTCAAGGAATTGACGGGTTCGCGGCTGCTGCGGGTTGGCAAATAAACTTTTTGCCGGCCCCTGCTCCACAATCCGTCCTTGATCCATGAAAATAGCCCGGTCGGCGACGTCACGGGCAAAGCTCATTTCGTGAGTCACAATGACCATGGTGCGTTTTTCCTGCGCCAGCTGACGAATAGTGTTAAGCACCTCGCCCACCAGCTCAGGATCAAGCGCAGAAGTGGGTTCGTCAAAGAGGATCACATCCGGGCGCATTGCCAGCGCGCGGGCTATCGCCACACGCTGCTGTTGCCCGCCCGAAAGACGACGCGGATAGCTGGTCTCTTTCCCTGCCAGCCCCACTTTGGCGAGCAGTTCACGCGCGCGTGCCGTGGCTTCCTCTTTTGGTTCACCTTTCACAATCACCGGACCTTCAATAATGTTCTCCAGCACCGTCCGGTGCGGGAACAGATTGAAGCTCTGGAAAACAAACCCCACGTGCTGGCGCAGCTGGCGGATCAAGCCTTTTTGCTGGCTGATGGATTTACCGGTATCAATGGTGATCTCCCCAACCCGAATGGTGCCTCCCTCCGGCTGTTCAAGCAGGTTAATGCTGCGCAGCAGCGTGGTTTTTCCTGAGCCGCTCGGGCCGATAATCGCCACCACTTCACCCTGCTCCACCTCCAGATCGATCCCGTGGAGCACCGTTTGCCCGTGGAATTTCTTCACCAGGTTTTTAACGTCGATAGCACTCATTTTGGATCACGCTCCTGGCGGTTAAGCTGGTTTTCAAAATAGTTTTGCAGGGCAGACAGCACCGTTGCCATCACCCAGTAGATCAGCGAGGCAGCAAGATACATGGTAAACACTTCAAGCGTGCGCGAGGTGATAAGCTGCGCCTGACGGAACAGCTCCGGCACCTGAATCGTCGCCGCCAGCGAGGTGTCTTTCACCAGGCTGATAAAGCTGTTGCTGAGCGGTGGCAACGCCACCCGCGCCGCCTGCGGCAGAATGGCCCGGCGCAAGGTTTGCCACGGTGTCATACCGATACTGGCTGCGGCTTCCCACTGCCCTTTATCAATCGACGAAATTGCCGCACGCAGGGTTTCCGAGGTATACGCCGCCGTATTAAGCGACAGACCAATCATCGCCGCCGGGATCGGGTCCAGTTCAATCCCGAACTGCGGTAAACCGTAGTAGATCATAAAGAGCTGCGCGATAAGCGGCGTGCCGCGAAACACAGAGATATAAAAACGAGCCAGCCAGCGCACCGGCCAGACGGGCGACATACGCATTAAGGCCAGCACAAACCCGAGGACCAGGCCGAAGAACATGCCACCAATACTGAGCTGTAAGGTGAACACCGCGCCTTTCAGCAGGAACGGCAGCGAATCGATAACCAGTTGAATACTTTCTTGCATTATTATTTTTCGACCTGATTTTTAGACATGAGGATGATAGGCAAACAGCGCGGGCGCGCCGCCGGTGTGCACAAATAAAATCGGCCCTTCATCCTTAAAGCGTTTCTGCGCAATGCCATCAATAAGCCCGGCCATCGCTTTGCCCGTATAGACCGGATCCAGCAGTATGCCCTCAAGGCGCGCCAGCAGTTTAACCGCTTCCATTCCCTCTTCGTTCGGTGTGCCGTAACCCGGCGCAAAATAGTCGTCCCACAGCAGAATATCGGCCTTTGCCTTCAGCTCCAGCTGCTCTGCCACCGCCTGCTGCAAGCTCACCACTTTGGGTTTCTGATCCGCAACGCTGCGCGATACCGTCACACCAATCAGCTCAACGTCCGGCAGCAGGTGCTCCAGCCCGACGGCCAGCCCCGCGTGCGTGCCCGCACTGCCAGAGGCAACCACCACTGACGAGAGGCTCACCGCCCCTTCGCACTGCTGAGCAATCTCCAGCGCGCTTTCCACATACCCCAGCGCACCCAGCGCATTCGAGCCGCCCACCGGAATGACATACGGACGAAAGCCCTGTGCTTCAAGGCGTGTGGCCAGCTCATCGAGCTGTGCGGTCGGGTCGGTCAACGCATCGACCATTTCAACCTGCACGTTAAAGAGATCTAGCAGCAAACGGTTGCCGTTGGTCAGGTAGTTCTCTGCCCGTGTACCGATTGGGTTTTCCAGCAACGCCACGCAGTGCAGCCCAAGTTTTGCCGCCACCGCCGCCGTCTGGCGAACGTGGTTGGACTGAATCGCCCCTGCGGTGACGAGCGTATCCGCCCCTTCACGCAGCGCGTCAGCCGCCAGAAACTCCAGTTTGCGCAGCTTATTGCCCCCCATCGCCATTGGCGTCACGTCATCACGCTTAATAAAAATATCGCGTCCTAAATAGTCAGAAAATCGCGGCAGATACTCCAGCGGCGTCGGCGCGCCGATGAACTCCAGGCGGGGAAAGCGCGTTAAATTCTGTAGTGACATGGGTTCTCCGGTAACTCAGACAAAATGTGATATTTTTCATTATGCACGCAGACGCGTAAGAAATAAAAAAGGCGCTTTTAAAAGCGCCTTTTTTTAACGTCAAAGACTTATTTGGTGACGTCTGCCCCAAACCACTTCTCAGAAAGCGCTTTCAGGCTGCCGTCTTTTTGCATATCCGCAATGGCGGAGTCGATCGCCTTGACCAGGTCTTCGTTACCTTTACGGACAGCAACCCCTGATTCCTGACGAGAGAACGCATCACCGGCGACCGCCAGGGTGTTGTTGGTTTTCTTCACCAGATCCAGTGCCGCCAGACGGTCAACCAGGATGGCATCGATACGGCCAACGCGGAGATCCTGGTATTTTGTCGGGTCATCATCATAGGTGCGGATATCCACACCCTGAACGTTCTGGCGCAGCCACTCTTCGTAGTTGGTTCCCAGACCGACACCGACTTTTTTACCTTTCAGATCCGCGGCCGTTTTGATTGAGCCTTCGTTACCTTTCTTCACCAGCGCCTGGATACCGGACACGGTGTACGGCGTGGAGAAGTCATACTTCTTCTTACGCTCGTCAGAAATGGTCACCTGGTTAATCACCACATCAATACGTTTGGAATCCAGCGACGCCAGCATACCGTCCCATTTGGTCGGTTTCAGGGACGCTTTCACCCCAAGGTGTTTCGCCAGTTCCTCTGCAAATTCCACTTCGAAACCGGTCAGTTTACCGTCATCACCCTGGAAGCTGAACGGAGGATAGGTTCCTTCCAGCCCGACCAACAGCGTACCGCGCTCTTTCACTTTGTTAAGCAGGTTCTCTGCGGCGAAGGTTTTCACGCTCATTCCCGCGACCAGCGCAACGGCCATAACGCCCATCAGCGCCTGACGACCCAGAAGTGCTAATTTCATAAGTACCCCGATATAGTGGAATTTTTGTGTAGTGTAGAGAAATCGCCTGCAAGGTCAAAGGCGACTGCGCTACATCTTATTCTTTTTTAATATATATCAGAAGTTGTCCCGGCGTGGGCTTTCTGCTTTACCGCCGCCGGCATTTGGACCTTATATTGTGCGTACTTGCGCAGCGCAATACGGTAGTTATTAGTACTGGTCGCAGGCAGCCACGGCTCCAGGTTTTCATCCAGATAGCCGGTCTTGAGCAGATCGCGGGAAATATTATTCACGGTGAGATGCTGTCCCAGGCGACGCAGGCGAACCACGTATTCGCGAACGGTCCCGTGACTCATCTCGGTCTGTTCAAACAGGAACTGTTTGAAACCGATAATATCGAAGAAGTCGCTTTGCTCTTTGCAGTGGAGATCGCCACAGAAACGGCAAAGCGCCACCCACTCTTTCTGCTCTTCGAGCCACGCGGCTTCGTCCATCAACGTGTCGAGACGAGAAATCGCAATTTTATTGACGATTTCGCCACGACGAACCAGCGTGATACGATCGAGTAACTTGTTACAGTGGGCGCAATGCGTCTGGCTGTGTTTAAAGTCTTTCAGGTAGCGGCTTAAAGGCCGTCTTTTAGATTGCTGCACCGTCATGATAACTCCTGGTTGTCAATACGTTGTGCGGCATTTTTCAGGTGAATCAATCACCTATAACTTACCCAGCTTGGTTCGTAAGCGTTTGATGGCCTGGCTGTGCAGCTGGCTTACCCGCGACTCTCCCACTTCCAGAACAGCGCCAATCTCTTTGAGATTAAGCTCTTCCTGATAATAGAGGGTTAACACCAGCTGTTCGCGCTCTGGCAAAGCTTCAATGGCTTCCATCACGCGCTGGCGTAAATTACCTTCCATTAAATGGTGTAACGGGTTTTCTTGCTGATGCTCATCCGTCACCAGCTCGATGCTATCGCCATGCTCTTCGCGCCACTCGTCATAAGAGAAGAGTTGGCTATTATTGGTATCGAGCAACATCTGACGATACTCTTCAACAGGAATACCAAGCCGTTCCGCCACTTCCGTTTCCGTCGCGTTGCGTCCCAGTTCCTGTTCCAGCTGCCCCATCGCATGCGCCACTTCGCGCGCGTTGCGGCGAACACTGCGCGGCACCCAGTCCCGGCTGCGCAGCTCGTCCAGCATCGCACCACGAATACGCTGAACTGCGTAAGTGGTAAATGCCGTTCCTTGCAGAGCGTCGTATCGGTCAACTGCATTCAATAACCCGATACCGCCCGCCTGTAGCAGATCGTCCAGTTCCACGCTCGCCGGCAAACGCACCTGGAGGCGCAATGCTTCGTGGCGCACCAGCGGGACATAACGCTGCCACAGCGAGTGTTTATCCATTACACCTTCAGCGGTATAGAGTGAATTCACGATAAACAGCCCTGCGTTAGTTGAGTTATCGGCATGATTATCCGATTCTGCAGGGCGTTCAATTGGATGAATAGTGGGTGAAAAGAGGGGTTATTTGGGGGGTTACGTGTGTATGCGGACAGAAAAAACCCCGCCGAAGCGGGGTTTGTCGGCAAATTGCGAATTAACGCAGCAGGGACAGCATGGTTTGCGGAACCTGGTTGGCCTGAGCCAGAACAGAAGAGCCAGCCTGCTGCAGGATCTGCGCGCGGGACATGTTGGACACTTCGGTCGCGTAGTCGGAATCCTGAATACGGCTGCGAGCATCGGTCAGGTTGTTCACAGTGTTGTTCAGGTTAGTAATGGTAGATTCGAAACGGTTCTGGGAAGCACCCAGCAAGCTGCGCTGAGAATCCACTGCTTTCAGAGCAGCATCGATATCTGCCAGCGGGGTAGTACCTGTAGCAGTACCATCCGCAGCGACTTTACCTTTCAGTACATCAAAGCCTTCAGCAGCAACGGTACGAGCATTGCCATTTACGGCTTCGCCAGCTGTGGTAGAGGCTTTCAGCGCAGTATCGAACGCGGTTTGTGAAGTAGTAAGCGCAGTCTGGGCAGTTGTCACATCCGCCTGAAGGGCAGCATCTGTTGGGTTTGCTGCAAGAGCTGTCTGGGCGGTTTCAAGATCCGTTTTCTTAGTAGCGAGATCATCTTTCGCAGTTTTCAGCGCATCAGTAGTAGTAAATTTATAGGTGTTGATTGATTCACCTGAAGTACCGCCAGTACCAGCAGTAGCCAGGTTCCAGCCCGCACTTGAACCAATTGCAATGCTGATCTGCTCATTGTCTTTAGAACCAACCTGGAAATCGTAGTTAGTGTTACCAGCAGTACGGTTATCAAGAATTTTGATGCCGTTAAAATCAGTCTGCTTAGTAACGCGGTTGATCTCTTCCATGCGCTGGTTGACTTCAGACTGGATGGAATCGATATCAGATGCAGAGTTAGAGCTGTTCTGCGCCTGAACGGTCAGGTCACGAACACGTTGCAGGTTGTTGTTGATTTCGCTCAGCGCGCCTTCAGCGGTCTGGGACAGAGAGATACCGTCGTTAGCGTTACGCGCAGCAACGGTGAGGCCGTTGATGTTAGAGGTGAAGCGGTTGGCGATTGCCTGGCCAGCAGCGTCATCTTTTGCACTGTTAATACGAAGACCAGAAGACAAACGCTCAATAGCTGTACCCAGAGAAGACTGAGATTTGTTCAGGTTAGTCTGCGTCATCAGCGACAGGCTGTTAGTATTGATTACTGCCATAATTGAGTATCCTTCATAAAGTGTTAAGTTTCAGGCCGCTGGCCTACGGCTTTCGCGCCGTTAACCAGGTTATCGACAGCCCAAAACGAACCTTTAGGTATTTTTTTCACATCCCCTGTATTTTTTATTTTCTTTCTGAATATTCCCCCTGCTCCTTTTCCTTTTTTTCTTGTCTAAGGTCCACGGCCTGACTGAGCGGTGGAATAGCTTCCTAAAAAGTCTTTTTATTGTGCAATTGATAACTTTTCTTTTTCGCTAAACTTCCTGGGCAATGTGCCGATACCCATTCCATTGGTTCTCATTCAAAAGGAAAATGTAATGGCAAGTGTTAGTTCTCTTGATGCAGGTTCAAACCTGGGCCTGAGTGCCCTGTTGGACCAACTCTCAACTAGTGAGCAGCAGCGCTTAACCCCGTTAACGACTCAGCAGACGTCGTTCAAAGCCCAGCTTACTGCGTGGGGTCTGGTCAAGAGTTCGCTACAAAAAGTGCAAACGGCAGCCGAAGCACTTGCTAAAGCGGATAAAATTGCCACGACGTCTGTAACCAGTAAAAACACAGCGTTTACGGCCACCGTTGATGCGGGGGTACCTGCGGGCAATTATTCTATTGAGGTGATCGGTCTCGCTCAGTCTCAAACGCTGACATCGAAAGAATTTACCAATAAAACAGACAGTATCGGTGGTACTACAGCGGGTAACTCCCGCACGATTACCATTACGCAACCCGGACAAAAAACACCGATGACCGTCACGTTAACGGATGATCAAACATCCTTATCGGGCATTCGCGACGCTATTAACAAGCAAAACGGCAGCGTAACGGCCAGTATTATTAAAGCGGACGATGATTCGTATTACTTGTCTCTTACCTCAAAGGATACAGGGTTAACAAATGCCATGACGGTCACAGTCTCCGGCGATGATAAGCTTAAGCAAAATCTGGCGTACGATCCGGCTGCCACGACCGGAAATGGCCTGACCCAAACGGTTAAGGCGGCTGACGCGGTGGTAAAGATCAATGACATTACGATCACGCGAAGCAGTAATACGATTTCAGATGCGCAGGATGGATTAACGTTAACCCTGACAAAACAGACCGAAGAAAATAAACCTGAACAATTAACGGTAGCGCGTGATAATACGGCAATGAAGACAGCGATTCAGACCTTTGTCGATGCTTACAACTCATTGCAAACGACGATTTCTTCACAGACGAAATATACTGCGGTTGATCAGGGCAGCACTTCGCAAGACAGTAGCAACGGTGATCTGATGGGAGACGGTACGCTGCGAAATATTCAGACGCGTCTGCGTTCAATGGTGATCAGCAGCCAACCGACAGACTACGCAACGCTGTCATCAATGGGCATTACGCAGGATGTGAACGGTAAACTTACCGTTGACAGCACCAAGCTGGACAAAGCCCTGAACGAAAAACCGGGTAGCGTGACCCAATTCTTCGGCGGTGATGGCGAGAAAACCGGGTTTGGCGTACAGACCAATGACCTGCTGAAAAAATTCCTGGCAGATGACGGAGTCGTTCAAAGTGCAACCGATGGCATTAATAGCTCGCTGAAAAAGCTTAAAGTGCGAATCGACAGCACCACACTCAGCATCAACAATACGATTGAACGCTATAAGAAGCAGTTCACTTCGCTTAACTCGTTGGTAAATAAACTGACCAATACAGGAAATTACCTGTCGCAGCAGTTTACCGCTATGAACTCGTAATAAGGAATTTGCATGTATAGCCGTACGGGCATCACTGCTTATGCAAACATCGAAGTGGAAAGCGCAGTATTAAGCGCTTCCCCATATCAGCTGGTGAATATGCTCTTTGATGGCGCGCTAAGCGCGTTAAAAAGAGCACAAATCCTGATAGAACAGGGTGATATCTCAGGGAAAGGTCAGGCATTATCCAAAGCTATTAATATTATATCGAACGGCTTGCAGTCCGGCCTCGATTTTAATGTAAACCGTGAACTTTGTGAGAACCTTGATAGCTTGTATGCGTATATGACTCGTCGCTTACTACATGCAAATCTACACAATGATCAGACTGCGATAGCTGAAGTGCATGCACTCCTCAGTAATATTTCCGAAGCGTGGAAAGAGGTTGCCCCACATTCATCTAAAGCGAACCAGGAAAAATATTAATGAGCGCGTCCTATTCATCCTTGCAAAAATGGTTACTGCTTCGTTCAGTGAGTCAGAAAATGTTAAAGTTGGCAACCGAGAATAAATGGGATGAATTGGTTGAAGGAGAAATTGAATATGTACAACTTGTGGAAAGTTTATCACAAGAGCAGTTTACTGCCGATGACGCCTGCGCGCCTCAGATTCGGGAAGTCCTGAGAATTGTTATTGAAAACGAAAACGAGGTTAAACGCCTGCTCAATATCCGCATGGAGGAGCTTAAGAAATTGATTAAAAACGGTGTTCAGCAGAACTCCCTGTCATCAGCTTACGGAAACCTCTCTGGTGTGGTGCTGGTACCAGATGCGCCCACCGCCTCACAATAATTTTTTGATCGTTTTCACAAATTTCTCCCATACTCCAGAAGTCAGTCAAACGGCTTCTGGAGCACGGACGATGAAAAACCCCACCCTGTTACAATGCTTTCACTGGTATTACCCTGCAGGCGGTGAATTGTGGCGAGAGGTCACGGCATTAGCCCCCAATCTTAACGAAATCGGCATCAATATGATCTGGCTGCCGCCAGCCTATAAAGGCGCATCGGGCGGTTACTCGGTCGGGTATGATTCTTACGATCTGTTTGATCTCGGCGAGTTTGACCAGAAAGGCAGTGTTGCCACCAAATACGGTGATAAAGCCCAGCTTCTGGAAGCCATTGATGCGCTCAAAAGTAATAACATCGCGGTGCTGCTGGACGTGGTGGTTAACCACAAAATGGGCGCCGATGAGAAAGAGCACGTTCGCGTTCAGCGCGTGAACGAGCAGGACCGCACGCAAATCGATGATGAGATCATCGAGTGCGAAGCCTGGACCCGCTACACCTTCCCTGCCCGCGCCGGACAGTATTCGCAGTTCGTCTGGGATTACAAATGCTTTAGCGGCATCGACCACATCGAAAACCCCGATGAGGATGGCATCTTCAAAATCGTCAATGACTACACCGGCGAAGGCTGGAACGATCAGGTCGATGACGAAATGGGTAATTTCGACTATCTGATGGGCGAAAATATCGATTTCCGTAACCATGCCGTGACGGAGGAGATCAAGTACTGGGCGCGCTGGGTCATGGAACAAACCGGCTGCGACGGATTCCGCCTGGATGCGGTCAAACACATCCCCGCCTGGTTCTATAAGGAGTGGATTGAAGACGTTCAGGAAGTAGCGACGCAGCCGCTGTTTATCGTCGCGGAATACTGGTCGCACGAGGTGGATAAACTGCAGGCCTATATTAATCAGGTCGAGGGTAAAACAATGCTGTTTGATGCCCCCCTGCAGATGAAATTCCACGAGGCCTCGCGCCAGGGGCGGGACTACGACATGAGCCAGATTTTCACCGGCACGCTGGTGGAGGCCGATCCGTTCCATGCGGTGACGCTGGTTGCCAACCATGACACCCAGCCGTTGCAGGCGCTTGAAGCCCCGGTGGAAGCCTGGTTTAAACCGCTGGCCTATGCGCTGATCCTGCTGCGGGAAAATGGCGTGCCGAGCGTGTTTTATCCCGATCTCTTTGGCGCCAGCTATGACGATACCAGGGGAGACGGTGAAACTTACCACATTGATATGCCGGTGATTGAGCAACTGCACGAGCTGATCCTCGCCCGTCAGCGCTTTGCCCACGGCGTGCAGACACTGTTTTTTGACCACCCTAACTGCATCGCATTCAGCCGCAGTGGCACGGAAGAGGATCCCGGTTGCGTGGTGGTGATGTCCAATGGGGATGATGGCGAGAAGGTAATCTGCCTTGGGGAAAACTACGGGAACAAAACCTGGCGTGATTTTCTCGGCAATCGTGAAGAAACTGTCACCACCGCAGCGGATGGCGAAGGGACATTTACCTGCAAAGGCGGAAGCGTGAGCGTGTGGGTCATTGAGGATGCATTGTAGTATTTGAAGAGTGCGGCCAGATGCCCTCACCCCGGCCCTCTCCCACAGGGAGAGGGTGCAAACACCAAAAACAGCTACGGCAGCTTACTCTCCAGCGGATTTTTGCTCAGGTAATCGGCACACTCCACCGTTGGGCGAACGACCTTCTGCAGCTCCATGCCATCATACTCCAGCACCGAGCCATCGCGCTCCAGCGGGTAGATATCCAGCTTGCTGGTCACGTTGTAATAGCTGTCTGAACGCAGCATGATTTTTCCCGGCACGGCAATTACGCGCTGCCATTGACGGCAGTCCAGCGTATCGCCCTCCTCCGTCACCACCAGCGTGGCAATCGCCTCCGGGCTGACCATTTTGCTCTGCGGCCCTTTTGACTGCCAGTATCCCGCCAGATGTGCCGGAACAGGATGTTTGATCACATCCTTGTAGCTATCAACCTGTACGCACCCGGTGAGTGCCAGCAGCACGCCAGCAATTGCTATTTTTTTCATCATCTTTCCTGCATTCGAAGAAAAAAATATTGTGGCATTAAAGCGCTAAGGCTGCCAGCGAAGATCGTCCAGGTCTTAGACCTGCATCCCCATCACATGAGCATGCATTTTTCATAATCGACAAAGATCGTCCAAGAGCGCTCCAAATAACAGATGGTTAGAGTCGTAGAAAACTTCAGTCGTCTAAGTTCACCTTAGAGCGAGTGCTGTTTTGTGTCCCACCCATGCCCCATCACATCACCGGACAGTCATCTTCCCTTACTCGGTTGATGAAGAACGTCGCCACTCCAAGTACCTCCACATCTGCAAGCGCAGCTCCTTCTATTGCCTCCCCATCATCCGTAATGAGCGCTTTACCCATCAGCTTGGCAAATTGCGTGCGCCCATCGCTCAGAATCAGAAGTACATCCCCTTCGCAGGTTTTCACGCACGGCTCGATAACTGCAAAACCAATATCTGTCTCAAGCACTCTGCTATCCGCTCCTATGTTACACAGCACAACAGGTGATAGTTGTTGCTCAACGTAATCTGACGCCGGGGATGGAAAGCCCATTATTGCACCCTCCCCATGTTACGCAGGATCCAGTATCGGTTATCGCTGTGGTCTGGTGTCTTATCCACAAAGTCTTGCTGATAACGTTCTATCCATGCATTGGCATCTGACCGGGTAAAGTGCCAGTTGTAGTCACGCAGCTTCTCGATGAAGCTCTCAGTCAGGAGATACTGGTAACCCTTAGGATTTAGCTGTATTGCCGCAATAAAGGCGGTCTTTATGTCTGCTGTGCGTGGCATATTTACCCCCACATAATTACTGTTTATATATGGGTCTTCCCTTGTTGTGGTGGCTGAAGGCATGATAATGGCGTATTAAAT
>NZ_JACASJ010000102.1:0-17020 GCF_013391025.1 Enterobacter sp. SECR19-1250
ACTCGGTAGACTCTATGAGGTAGTTTATTCCTAAATTAGCTGCGGAATGTCGGATGTATGTTGCGGTAGGGCAGTTTGCGGTCACGCCTCGCTGGCATGAGAACGCGGCGCAGTGTGTCTCGCTGATGAAACAGGCACAACAGAAGGGAGCGTCATTGCTGGTGCTGCCAGAGGCCTTGCTGGCACGCGATGATAACGACCCGGATTTGTCGGTGAAATCCGCGCAGCCGCTGGATGGCGCGTTTTTACAGCAATTACTGGCCGAGAGCGCGGGTAATGACATGACCACAATTTTGACGGTCCATGTGCCGTCAACGCCTGGCCGGGCAGTTAACACACTGGTAGCCATCCGTGGCGGCGTCATCATCGCCAGCTATGCCAAGCTTCATCTCTATGATGCGTTCAGTATCCAGGAGTCGCGCCTGGTTGACCCGGGGGAGTGCGTTCCGCCCCTGATCGCGGTTGATGGTTTAAACATTGGGCTGATGACCTGCTACGATTTGCGTTTTCCTGAGCTGGCGTTGAGCCTGGCATTACAGGGAGCGGATGTGCTTGTTCTGCCTGCCGCGTGGGTTAAAGGGCCGCTGAAAGAGCATCACTGGGCCACGTTGCTTACGGCGCGCGCGCTGGATACCACCTGTTATGTGGTCGCGGCAGGGGAGTGCGGCAATAAAAATATCGGGCAGAGCAGGGTGATTGACCCGCTGGGCGTCACGATTGCCGCCGCAGCGGAAGGTCCGGTTTTACTGATGGCGGAGATAATTTCAGAAAGGATAGCGCTTGCACGGCAGCAATTACCTGTTCTTCGCAACCGACGTTTTGCGCCACCGCAATTATTGTGATGTTTTTTTCAACAATGCTTGATTCACCTTGTTACAGGTTGCTATTGTGTGCACGCGCCAAATGACCGTTAATATGATCCGGTTTTGACGCTGAATGCAGCCTGTTTTAAGTAAAGAAGGTATCTATGGGTGAGATTAGTATTACCAAACTGCTGGTGGTTGCCGCACTGGTCGTCCTGCTGTTTGGTACCAAGAAGTTACGCACGCTGGGTGGTGACCTGGGTGCCGCCATCAAAGGCTTTAAGAAAGCGATGAACGACGATGACGCGGCAGCGAAGAAAAGCGCCGAGGATACCGTTCCGGCTGAAAAGCTCTCTCACAAAGAGTAACGGCAATGCCTTAAGGCTTGCAAAAAAAAACCGGCTCAACAGGCCGGTTTTTTTGTATTCCTGTAAGTGAATATTACAGGGTTATTTAACTTCTTCGCCTTTTGCCTGCATATCGGCATGGTAAGAGGAACGCACAAACGGACCGCAGGCAGCATGGGTGAAGCCCATCGCCATCGCTTCCGCTTTCATCTCATCAAATTCATCCGGGCTAACGTAGCGCTGCACCGGCAGGTGATGACGGCTTGGCTGCAGATACTGGCCCAGCGTCAGCATGGTCACGCCGTGGCGACGCAGATCGCGCATCACTTCGATGATTTCGTCATTGGTCTCACCAAGGCCGACCATCAGACCTGACTTGGTAGGGATATGTGGATGCGCTTCTTTAAAACGCTCCAGCAGCTTCAGGGACCAGTTGTAGTCTGCACCCGGACGCACCTGACGGTAGAGACGCGGTACGTTCTCCAGGTTGTGGTTAAAGACGTCTGGTGGCGTTGCGGTCAGGATATCCAGCGCGCGGTCCATACGACCACGGAAATCCGGCACCAGCGTCTCAATCTTAATGTTCGGGCTTTTCTCGCGAATGGCAGTAATGCAGTCAGCAAAGTGCTGAGCACCCCCATCACGCAGGTCATCACGGTCAACGGAGGTAATGACCACATAACGCAGCGCCATATCAGCAATGGTCTGCGCCAGTTTTTGAGGTTCGTTTGCATCCGGCGCCACCGGGCGGCCATGAGCAACATCGCAGAACGGGCAACGGCGGGTACAGATAGCACCCAGAATCATAAACGTCGCGGTGCCGTGGTTGAAACACTCAGCAAGGTTCGGGCAAGAGGCTTCTTCACATACAGAGTGAAGGCCATTCTTACGCATCGCCGCTTTGATCCCCTGGATACGCGAAGAGTCGGCCGGAAGTTTGATTTTCATCCATTCCGGTTTTCTTAACAGCGCCTCGCGCTCTGTAGCCACGTTTTTAACCGGGATAAGGGCCATTTTATCGGCATCGCGGTATTTAACACCGCGTTCCATCACAATGGGTTTACTCATAGCGTGCGTGTTCCAGTTGCGAATATCGAAGGAAAGCGTTTCAATTCAAGGGAATGTTGTATTTATCAACTATTTTTGAACGAACGACAGGCAGTATATCATTGAAACGGTCGTTAAAGCAGCCTGCCAGGTCGCCAATTTGTAAAATAGTTGTTGTTTTGTGCCTTTTGCCCTGCGTGCGGCAGGGGCTTGTGCTGTGTCAACCTGTCAGAAGGCCTGGCGGATGATGCGGATCACATTTTCAAGTACCGGATCGCGCAGACTGAGCTTATTGTAATGCAGTGAAATCTCAATAGATTCTGCATTCAACTGGCTGAGCGGAATACTCTCCAGCGGCCAGCATTTCCGCAGCAGATGATACAGGCGCGAAGGCATGATGCAGAGCATGTCACTGCTGCCAATCAGGGATGCAGTAGTGAACATATTGTAACTGCTGAAGCTTATCTGTCGCTCCGGGAAAATGTCATCGATACGCTGGCGCAGCGCATGATGAGACTGTCCTTCCGTCATAAATGACGAGTGATCGTAGTTACGCAGATTTTCTATGGTGAGCGGCTCGCTGAGCACCGGATGCTGCTGGCGACAGACCAGCACCAGGTTGTCGGCATAGAGGACATTCTGCCCCAACGCGCGGGCGCTGAAGCTGCCGCTGTCGATAATTAAATCGGTCTGGAACTGGGCAAGCTGCACGTCAGGTTCGCTGATCGGTACATTACGCAGCAGCAACTGCGGCGCATGCTCTTTTACGGCCTGGTAAATGTCAGGCATAACCAACACCCCCACAGAGGGAGAGCAGCCGATGGTGATGGTTCGTTGTTTGTCGTAGCTTCCGGTTAAATCCAGCGCGCCCAGAATCGACTCCAGCCCCTGGCTGATGTACTCATGCAGATGCGTGGCGTAAGCCGTGGGGGTGACACCCTGTCCCTTACGAATAAATAACGGGTCCGGAAATATAGCGCGCAGCTTTTGAATAGACTGGCTTATTGCAGAGGGCGTGAGATTAAGAATTTTCGCAGCGTTAACGATACCCTTATGGACATATACCGCCTCAAAAATAGTCAATAAATTGAGATCAATATTACGTAAAGTCCGAAAAATTTGCGGCTTGTCTTCGCCACCGGGTTCATTCAGGCGTTTGGCTGGTAAATTATTATACTCCACGCTTTTACTCCGTACACATTCACAACATGAATGATAGTTGAATTTATTTATTATGCTTGTAGAGATTCGTAAAGTGTTGGTTTTGTTTCACTTGTTTATCAAAAACAACCAGTTGAGTGATTATCACGCAAGTTACTTAGGTCCTGCACGCAGCGCTGACGGGAGGCTAAATAATATGGATCGGTAATATTTGAGCGCTTCGAAAATATAGAATCTGCGGATTATTGTAAAGTGTAAAAGCGGCAATTAAATCGTGGCCCGTCAAATTATCGAGCCACAATGTATAATATATTAAGCAGTGATATATTCGTGCGGGGGATTGTTAAGTAGCGCTAACATATTAGCTAAAAGTACAGGACGGATATTTTCTGTTGTTGCCGTATCAACCCACTGGCACATTTGCGTCATTTCCATCCCGGCATAGCCGCAGGGGTTGATGCGCTGGAAGGGCTTCAAATCCATATTAATGTTCAAAGCCAGCCCGTGAAACGAGCAGCCTTTACGGATACGCAGCCCCAGCGAGCAGATCTTCATCTCGCCCACGTAGACTCCCGGTGCGTCGGCCCGCGGATGCGCATCAATACCGTATTCCGCCAGCGTGTTGACGACCGTTTGCTCAAGCAGAGTGACCAGTTCACGTACGCCCAGCTTTCTGCGTTTGAGGTTCAGGAGAACGTACATCACCTGTTGCCCTGGGCCATGGTACGTAACCTGCCCGCCGCGGTCGCTCTGAATAACCGGGATATCGCCCGTCATCAATAAATGTTCCGCTTTTCCCGCTTGCCCCTGCGTAAACACCGGCAGGTGTTCTACCAGCCAGATTTCATCAGGGGTGGTGTCATCGCGTGAGTCGGTGAAGTCATGCATAGCCTGGGAGACAGGCTCATAAGGTTGCAGCCCGAGATGACGGACAAGAATTTTATCCTGATACAAAACGACGTCTCCGAAGACGAGGGACAAAAGATGAGGGGGAGTATATCACAGCGGGGGAGAGGGGTTACCCGGCAAACCGGGTAACCGCAGAGGGACTACAGCACCATACGAACAATTTCGATATTGCCGAGCTCTTCGTACAGCGTCTCAACCTGCTCAATGTGTGTTGCGGTAATGGTAATCGATACCGAGTGGTAGTTGCCCTTGCTGCTTGGTTTTACTGACGGAGAGTAGTCACCCGGCGCATGGCGCTGTACCACTTCAACCACCTGATCAACCAGCTCAGGTTTCGCCAGACCCATTACTTTGTAAGTAAATGGGGTAGGGAATTCAAGCAGTTCGTTAAGTTTGGTTTTCATGTCAGCTCCGGCGTAACGTCAAAAAGAATAACTCCCACGTCAGGTGGGAGTTATCAGGATACTTAGTATATGGGGATCAAAATCACACTTTCAAGTGTTCGATTTTTAGCCAAACCAGTGATGGAACATCAATTTAATGTAATCAATGATTTTGCCGAAGAAATTGCCTTCAGGAATTTCCTGCAGGACAACCAGCGGGCGCTGATCGATAGTTTTGCCATCCAGCTGGAAGTTGATGGTGCCTACAACCTGGTTTTTCTGCAGCGGTGCATGCAGCTCGGTGGTGTTCAGCACGTAGCTGGCTTTCAGATCTTTCATGCGTCCGCGTGGAATGGTCAGGTACAGATCTTTGTCCACGCCCAGGGAGGCGCGATCGTTATCACCGAACCAGACCGGCTCAGAGGCAAACTCTTTACCTGCTTTCAGTGGGTTCACGGTTTCGAAGAAACGGAAGCCCCAGGTCAGCAGTTTTTTGCTTTCTGTCTCACGGCCTTTAAAGGTACGACCGCCCATCACGGCAGAGATCAGGCGCATCTGACCTTCGGTAGCAGAGGCGACCAGGTTGTAACCCGCTTTGTCGGTATGACCGGTTTTGATGCCGTCAACGTTCAGGCTGTTATCCCACAGCAGGCCGTTACGGTTGGTCTGGCGAATACCGTTGAAGGTAAACTCTTTCTCTTTATAGATGGCGTATTCGTTCGGTACATCGCGGATCAGCGCCTGGCCAATCAGCGCCATATCGCGCGCAGAGCTGTACTGACCCTCCGCATCCAGGCCGTGAACGGTCTGGAAGTGGCTGTTTTTCAGGCCCAGCGCAGAAACGTAGCTGTTCATCAGGCCCACAAACGCATCCTGGCTGCCCGCAGCGAAATCGGCCATGGCGACACAGGCGTCGTTACCGGACTGCAGGTTGATACCACGAATCAGCTGAGAGACAGGAACCTGCATACCCGGTTTCAGGAACATTAAAGAGGAGCCTTTAAAGACCGGGTTCCCGGTTGCCCACGCATCGTTACCGATGGTGACCAGGTCTGTTTCTTTAAATTTACCTGCCTTCATCGCCTGGCCGATAACGTAGCTGGTCATCATTTTCGTCAGGCTGGCCGGATCGCGGCGGGCATCGGCATTCTGTTCTGCCAGAACTTTGCCAGAGTTGTAATCGATCAGGATGTAGGATTCCGCATCGATTTGCGGAACGCCAGGGATCATGGTCTTGATGTTCAGGTCATCGGCGTGAGCTGCGGAGAGCGCAGCAGCGCAAAGGGCCGTGGTCAGCGCCATGCGCTGCACAAAACGAGCAGAAAAAGTGGTCTTCATGGTCAGAACTACGACATCCGTGATGGAATTAAAAAAAGTGCCTTACTATAGCAAATGCTATTCAGGCAGGCATCCGACTTTAAGCATGAGTTTGTGAATGACTTTTACACAAACTGACAATTCGGATGCCGCCGATAAATTACTTCGCTACAGCGATAAATGACTGGAGTTGCGCTTCATTTTGCAGACGCTGCTGCAGGGTCGCTGCCTGCGATTTGCTGGCAAACGGTCCCATCTGAATACGCCACACCGCCCCGTTTTGCTCAACGCGACCTGGAACGCCAAACTGCTGGCTCAGGCGCTGTTGATACTGCTGCGCGCGGGCCTGAGCGCTGACGGCGCCCACCTGAACGACAAAGCCGCCGCTGGAAGCGGCAGCAGGCGCTGCTACCGCCGCGCTCTGGGTCGTTGCCGGAGCGGTGACGGGGGCAGGCTGCTGCGCGACGGGGGCGGCAACAGGCGCCGGGGCAGGTTCACTGCCTTCCAGAACGCCGGAGGCCAGGGTCGTTGGAGCCCCCAGGAAACCGCTACTCTTTACCGGTGCGCCAGTGCTGTCATCACTCTGCAACGTGTCGTTGCTGATAGGACGCACTTCGCCTGCTGGCTGAGAAGGCTCGGCCGGCGATGAGACGCTCCCCATGCCACCGTCAAGATTCGGACGGTCGGGAAGGGCGTAGGTCTGTTTCGCCACTGTCGTACACGCGGTACCCGGCCCGGAGAGCGAGCCATCCGGTGCCACGATAATGGGGTCGATACGAACCTTGGTATTGTTCGAGGTGTTCAGGCGGTCGGCGGAGGCGCGCGACAGCGAAATCACACGGTCGTTACCGTACGGACCGCGATCGTTAATGCGGACCACGATCATACGGCCATTCGCCAGGTTGGTGATACGCGCGTAGCTTGGGATAGGCAGCGTCGGGTGTGCCGCAGTGAGTTGCGTCGGGTCGAACGCTTCTCCTGATGCCGTCAGGTTGCTCCCGGGTTCCGCATCATAAATGGCGGCGAAACCCGCCTGGCTGAAACGGGAAGGGTCCTGAACGATTTTGTAGCTTTTGCCGTCGCGCTCATAATCCTGATTCGCGCTGGCGTTGAGCGGTTCATAAACGGGATCGGCGCCGCTGATTTCAACGATTGGGCCATTACACACCGCAGGCTGCGGCGGCGCGACGGTTGCCTGTTGCTGACCATCATCACTTGTGCACGCCGCAAGTAAACTTGCCGCAATGCAGATCCCCAGCCACTGCTTACGCATTCCGATCCCCTTATTTTTATACGCTTTTTGACAACATTTTTCTGTGGGTATGGATCGACATCACGATACCAAACCCGGCCATCAACACGATCAGTGCCGAGCCTCCGTAACTCACCAGCGGAAGCGGAACGCCTACAACCGGCAGAATACCACTCACCATACCAATATTTACGAAGACATAAACGAATAAAATCAACATTAACCCGCCCGCCATGACGCGGCCAAAGGTGGTTTGTGCGCGCGCGGCAATCCACAACCCGCGCATGATTAACAGTACATACAGCGCGAGTAAGATCAAGATGCCGACCAGCCCAAGCTCTTCCGCCAGGACCGCAAAGATAAAGTCGGTATGGCGCTCTGGTAAGAACTCCAGCTGCGACTGGGTGCCGTGCAGCCATCCTTTACCGCGCAGGCCACCGGAGCCAATCGCGATCTTGGACTGAATAATATGATAGCCCGCACCCAGCGGATCGGTTTCCGGATCGAGCAGCATCATCACGCGCTGGCGCTGGTAATCATGCATCAGGAAGAACCAGAGAATAGGGATGAACGCGGCAACCAGCACCACCGCAATACCAATCAGACGCCAGCTCAGGCCCGACAAGAAGAGAACAAACAGGCCGGAGAGTGCGATGAGGATCGAGGTACCAAGGTCAGGCTGCGCCGCCACCAGCAACGTTGGCAGGAAAATCAATACCAGCGCGATGGCCGTGTTTTTCAGTGATGGCGGACAGACATCGCGGTTGATAAAGCGTGCCACCATCAGTGGAACGGCGATTTTGGCAATTTCCGAGGGCTGGAAACGAACTACACCCAGATCCAGCCAGCGCTGTGCGCCTTTGGAGATGGCCCCAAAGGCATCTACCGCAACCAGCAAAATAATACAGAAGATGTAGAGATAGGGGGCCCAGCCTTCGTAGACGCGTGGCGGGATCTGCGCCATGACGACCATAATGACCAGCCCCATCGCGATCTGGCCAATCTTGCGCTCCATCATGCCGATGTCCTGGCCACTGGCGCTCCAGATAACCAGAGCGCTGTAGACCAGCAGAGCCAGCAGGATCAGCAGCATGGCTGGGTCGATGTGGATTTTATCCCACAGCGATTTTTTATTTGGATTATCCGTCATGATTATTGGTCCTCCGCCGCAGCGGCCGCCGGGTTTTCAGCCGGCAGTTCGGTGTTGTTATCACCCAGCATGATGTGGTCGAGGATTTGGCGCATGATGGTGCCCACGGCTGGCCCTGCGCCGCCGTTTTCCAGAATCATTGCCACCGCCACCTGCGGGTTATCATAGGGTGCAAATGCCGTCATGAGCTTATGGTCACGCAGTCGTTCGGCAATGCGGTGCGCGTTATAGGTTTCGTTGGCCTTCAGGCCGAAGACCTGCGCCGTACCGGATTTGGCGGCCACTTTATACGGCGCTCCGGCGAAATACTTATGCGCGGTACCGTTCGGGCGGTTTGCCACCCCGTACATCCCGTCTTTGGCGATCTCCCAGAAGCCGGAGTGAATATCCCCCACTGGCGGTTCATGCGGCTGGATCCACGGCACTTTTTTGCCCTCTTCAACGGTACTTTGCAGCAGGTGCGGGACTTTCACCACGCCGTCGTTGATGAGGATCATCATCGCTTTGTTCATCTGCAGCGGGGTTGCGGTCCAGTAGCCCTGGCCGATACCCACCGGAATGGTATCACCCTGGTACCACGGTTTCTTAAAGCGCTTTAGCTTCCACTCGCGGGTTGGCATGTTGCCGGAGCGTTCTTCGGCGAGATCGACCCCGGTGTAATGGCCGTAGCCAAATTTGCTCATCCACTCTGACAGGCGGTCAATACCCATGTCGTACGCCACCTGATAGAAGAAGGTATCCGCAGACTCTTCCAGCGATTTCGTCACGTTCAGATGACCGTGGCCCCATTTTTTCCAGTCGCGATAGCGTTTCTCTGAACCCGGTAACTGCCACCAGCCCGGGTCAAACAGGCTGGTGTTGCGATTGATGACACCCGCGCTCAGCGCCGAGACGGCGACGTAAGGTTTCACCGTGGACGCCGGCGGATAGACCCCCTGCGTGGCGCGGTTGACCAGCGGCGTGTTCGGGTCATTAAGCAGGCCGGAGTAGTCCTTACTGGAAATTCCATCGACAAAGAGGTTAGGGTCGTAGCTTGGCATGGAGACCATCGCCAGTATGCCGCCGGTACGCGGATCGGTCACGACAACTGCCGCACGGCTGCCCGCCAGTAAGGTTTCAATATACTGCTGGAGTTTCAGGTCGAGCGTCAGGTAGACGTCATGCCCTGCCTGCGGCGGCACCTCTTTCAGCTGACGAATAACGCGGCCACGGTTGTTAACTTCCACCTCTTCATAGCCGGTCTGCCCATGCAGGACATCTTCGTAATAGCGTTCAATTCCCAGCTTACCGATATCGTGCGTCGCGGCGTAGTTTGCCAGCTTGCCGTCTTTATCGAGACGCTCAACGTCTTTGTCGTTGATCTTGGAGACGTAGCCGATTACGTGCGTCAGTGCGGAACCGTAAGGGTAATAGCGACGCTTGTAGCCTTTCACTTCCACACCGGGGAAACGGTACTGGTTGACGGCAAAGCGGGCGACCTGGACTTCCGTCAGGTTGGTTTTAACCGGAATGGAGGTAAAACGGTGAGAACGGGCGCGCTCTTTCTTGAACGCAGCGATATCGTCATCGTTAAGATCGACAACGCTTCGCAATGCTTCCAGCGTATCCTGCACGTTGTCGACTTTTTCCGGCATCATCTCAATCTGGTAGATGGTGCGGTTTAAGGCCAGCGGAGTGCCGTTACGGTCGTAAATAATGCCGCGGCTGGGGGCGATAGGCACCAGCTTGATGCGGTTTTCGTTTGAGCGCGTCTGGTAATCGGTATAGCGGACAATTTGCAGATTATAAAGGTTGGCGATCAGCACGCCGGTAAGCAGCAAAATCCCCGTAAAGGCGACCAGCGCCCGGCGCACAAACAGCGCGGACTCAGCCGTATAGTCGCGAAAAGAATTCTGTAGTTTCATCCGCTGCTTAATCTACCCTGGTCAGTCATTACTCGCGGTGATAGGGGTGGTTGGTAGTAATGCTCCACGCGCGATACAGGCTTTCTGCCACCAGTACCCGAACGAGCGGGTGGGGAAGCGTCAGCGCGGAGAGAGACCAACTTTGTTCTGCCGCCGCTTTACAGGCAGGGGACAACCCTTCAGGCCCGCCAATCAACAGACTGACGTCACGACCATCCTGCTTCCAGCGCTCCAGTTCGTGCGCCAGCTGCGGCGTATCCCAGGGCTTGCCTGGAATATCGAGGGTCACGATGCGGTTTTTGCCTGCGGCAGCCAGCATCAGTTCTCCCTCTTTATCAAGAATGCGTTTAATATCCGCGTTCTTGCCGCGCTTTCCGGCGGGGATCTCCACCAGCTCGAACGGCATATCTTTAGGGAAACGACGCAGATATTCAGTAAAACCGGTTTGTACCCAGTCCGGCATTTTGGTGCCGACGGCGACCAGCTGCAACTTCACGCATTAACCCCAGAGTTTTTCCAGCTCATACAGGCGACGGCTCTCTTCCTGCATGACGTGGACAATCACATCGCCAAGATCGACAACCACCCAGTCAGCGGTCGCTTCACCTTCAACACCGAGCGGTAACAGCCCTGCTGCACGTGATTCCTGCACAACATGATCGGCAATTGAAACCACATGGCGAGTAGACGTACCGGTGCAGATGATCATGCAGTCGGTGATGCTGGATTTACCCTTAACGTCGATAGCGATGATGTCCTGACCTTTCAGGTCATCAATTTTGTCGATAACAAAATCCTGGAGTGCTTTACCCTGCAAGTTTTCCCCCTGGGTGAATGAGATTGTGCAACTATGAATTCGTAGCCAGACAGTATACCTGAACTGACGCCCCTGTCGGGACAAATGTCACCGGCCGGGCTTTTGAAGGCGGGTATCATCCCACCCTCCGCCGGAGATTGCATCGCCATTTTTGTAAAACAATTTCTGTAAAGCAATGAGCGGCGGGAAAGTCTGGCAGCGGAGGATAACAGTATGGCTTACTCTGTCAAGGCAGGATAATCAATAAGGCGCTTTTTGTGCGCCCGGATTATGCGTCTGCGCTTTTCTGATACAACCCGTGCGCGTGGATATAGTCCAGCACTGACGATGGCAGGAGATCGTCACAGGCTAAACCGTGCTGAAGCCGGTCGCGAATGATTGTCGCAGAAATATCAAACCACGGCGTCTCCGCCAGATAGATCTTCCCGGCAGGTTGATTATGCAGATCTTCCACATTGTCGGTCAGATGAGCCTCCAGCCACTGCTGATACTGTTCTTCACGCATGGTCAGCGGATAGCCCGGACGGCGGCAGACGAGGAGATGGCTGTTCTCCAGAATGGTTTCATACTGGTGCCAGGTGGGGAAGTTGAGCAGAGAATCCTGGCCGATGATAAAGGCCAGCGGTTTGTCCGGCCCCTGTTCGGCCCGCCACTCCTGTAGCGTTTGCGAGGTCCAGGACGGGGTGTCGCGACGGAGTTCACGCTCGTCCAGGCTGAAGAGCGGTTTATCCGCAATGGCCAGGGCGAGCATCTCTTTTCGCTGCTCGCTGGTGGCCTCAGGCTGAGGCCGATGTGGCGGAACGTTATTGGGCATGATAATCACGCGCTGAAGACCAATCAGATTCGCCAGAATTTCAACCGGTTTCAGATGACCGTAATGGACCGGGTCAAAGGTGCCACCGTACAGGGCCTGTAGAGAGTGCATGCTATCCATCGATAAATACATCTGCCAGCGCCTTGTGGCAGAGCAGCAGAGAAAGGCTTTCCAGTTCCGCCCAGACGGACTGGCCGTAATCTTGTTTTAACGTGAGCTCTGCGCGCATCAAAAGCTGTACCGCCTGGCGCAGCTGTTCATGGCTCAGACGATTAATGGCCTCGGTGGTCATCGCCCGACGGTTTTGCCAGACACGGTGTTTGTCGAACAACGAACGCAATGGCGTATGAGCAGACTGGCGCTTGAGCGTGATGAGCATCAGCAGTTCACGCTGCAGCGTACGCAGCAATATAACCGGTTCGCTACCCTCAAGGCGTAGCTGCTGCAAAATATGCAGGGCACGTTTGCTCTTTGCCATCAGCAGCGCATCAACCCAGTGGAACGGGGTGAAGTGTGCGGCGTCGTTAACCGCCTGCTCCACGCGCGGCAGAGTCAGCTTGCCATCGGGCCAGAGGAGGGCGAGCCGGTCCAGCGCCTGGGCCAACGCCAGCAGGTTGCCTTCATAGCAGTAGCACAGCAGCTGATTCGCTGCGTCGTCCAGTTGCAGGTTATTCTGCTTCGCTCTTGCCGCCACCCATTTCGGCAGATGGGTCTGCTCAGGCGTCTGGCAGGTGACCAGCACGGCATGAGTGGCGAGTTGGGTAAACCACGCGGCGTTTTCCTGCGCTTTGGTGAGCTTGTTGCCACGCACGATTAACAGCAGATCGCTGTGCAACAGGCTGACCAGCGTCGCCAGCTGTTCATTGATGGCCGCGTTCGGACCATTCTCTGGCAGCAGGATCTGGATGGTCTGGCGTGATGCAAAGAGACTCATCGCCTGGCAAAGGGAGAAGAGGGCATTCCAGTCGGTATTGTTATCCAACTGGACGGTGTGGTGTTCATCAAAGCCCTGAGCGGCGGCGGCATGTCGCACGGCATCCAGGCTTTCCTGAAGCAAGAGCGGGTCGTTACCCAGTAGCAGATACGCCGCGCGCAGCCCTTCATTGAGCTGCGCGCGGAGTTGTTCAGGATACAGCCTGATCATCAGTTACCCATTGAGGTAGAAACAGGAGGCGTGTTGGCATCCGGTTTGTCGATGATGTCAGAACCCTGTCTTGTCGTTGCGGCAATGCCTGGCAGCTTACGGATCAGCTGTTCTGCGGCCTTGTCGTACATTTCGTTAATGATAATCTGCTGCTCAGCATCTTTTGCCAGCGCCGTTTGCGGGTTATCAAAGAACGAGCGGTACACTTTGGTATTGATAGGGAAAATGTCTTTACCCGGGATCAATACTTCCGCGTTCACTGTCAGCACCATCTGATATTCCGCAGTACGTCCATCCTGGAAGATCGACGCGGTATCTTTAGCCAGCGATGAGCTTAAGATACGTAATGACGGTACATCCTGGCGCAGGGTGCCTTTTTCGATCAGTTGAACATCGTTCAAACGCAGCTGGTTACGCACTGCCCGGCTGAGTGGACCATTCGGATCCCCTGAGTCGAAAATCATCGTTTTCATCTCAGCGGGCACCGCAGTGGTATTGCGCAGATGCCAGCCACACCCCGCGGTGACCAGCACCGCCAGAGATAAGAGTATTGTTGCCAGTTGTCGCACGTTTCCTCCCGCGCTTAGCCAACGACCAGATTCAGCAGTTTACCCGGTACGTAGATCACTTTACGTACGGTAACGCCCTCAAGATATTTCGCCACCAGATGTTCCTGGCCAGCACGCTCATGAACCTGTTCTTCGGTTGCATCAACGGCGACGGTAATTTTACCGCGTACTTTACCGTTGACCTGTACCACCACCAGCGTGGTGTTTTCCACCATGGCGGATTCATCAGCAACCGGCCACGGCGCGTTGTCGATATCGCCTTCGCCTTTCAGCTCCTGCCACAGGGTGAAGCTAACATGCGGGGTGAACGGGTTCAACATGCGCACGACGGCCAACAGCGCTTCACGCATTAAGGCACGATCCTGCTCGCCTTCCTGCGGTGCTTTCGCCAGCTTGTTCATCAGTTCCATAATAGCCGCAATTGCGGTATTGAAGGTCTGACGACGACCAATATCATCGGTCACTTTTGCAATCGTTTTATGAACATCACGACGCAGCGCCTGCTGGTCTTCAGTCAGGGCAGCAACGTTCAGTGCTGGTGCGTCGCCCTGAGCGGTGTGTTCGTAAACCAGTTTCCAGACGCGTTTCAGGAAGCGGTTCGCCCCTTCAACACCGGACTCCTGCCACTCCAGGGTCATGTCTGCCGGAGAGGCAAACATCATGAACAGACGCACGGTATCCGCGCCGTAGCGCTCAACCATCACCTGCGGGTCGATGCCGTTGTTTTTGGACTTGGACATCTTGCTCATGCCGGTATACACCAGTTCATGACCTTCGACGTCTTTCGCCTTCACGATACGGCCTTTCTCGTCGCGCTCAACAATCGCATCAACCGGAGAGACCCAGTTACGTTCGCCGTTCGCACCCACATAGTAGAACGCATCTGCCAGTACCATGCCCTGACACAGCAGTTGTTTCGCTGGCTCGTCAGAGTTCACCATGCCTGCGTCACGCATCAGCTTGTGGAAGAAGCGGAAGTAGAGCAGGTGCATGATGGCATGTTCAATACCACCGATGTAGATGTCTACCGGCAGCCAGTAGTTTGCCGCGTCGGAATCCAGCATCCCTTCCTGATACTGCGGGCAGGTGTAGCGGGCGTAGTACCAGGAAGACTCCATAAAGGTGTCAAAGGTGTCGGTTTCACGCAGCGCAGGCTGACCGTTAACGGTGGTTTTTGCCCACTCAGGATCGGCTTTGATCGGGCTGGTGATGCCATCCATGACCACATCTTCCGGCAGGATCACCGGGAGTTGATCTTCCGGGGTTGGCATTACGGTGCCGTCTTCCAGCGTGACCATCGGGATTGGCGCACCCCAGTAACGCTGACGGGAAACGCCCCAGTCGCGCAGGCGGTAGTTTACTTTACGCTCGCCCACGCCCAGCGATGCCAGTTTGTCGGCGATGGCGTTGAAACCCTCTTCGAAGCTCAGGCCGCTGAACTCACCAGAGTTAAACAGCGTGCCTTTTTCCGTCAGTGCTTGCTCAGACAGGTCAGGTTCAGAGCCGTCAGCCGCCAGAATAACGGCTTTGATCGGCAGGTTGTATTTGGTGGCAAATTCATAGTCGCGCTGGTCGTGACCCGGAACAGCCATCACGGCACCGGTACCGTATTCCATCAGCACGAAGTTTGCTGCCCAGACCGGAATCGCTTCGCCAGTCAGTGGGTGCTTCGCATAGAAGCCCGTGGCAACGCCTTTCTTCTCCATGGTCGCCATGTCGGCTTCTGCCACTTTCGTGTTGCGGCATTCGTCGATGAAGGTAGCCAGCTCCGGGTTATTTTCGGCAGCTTTCTGCGCCAGCGGGTGACCTGCGGCCACGGCCAGATAGGTCGCGCCCATGAAGGTATCAGGACGGGTAGTGTAGACGGTCAGAGTCTGATCGTAGTTTTCAACGTTGAAGGTGATCTCCACGCCTTCAGAACGGCCGATCCAGTTGCGCTGCATGGTCTTAACGGTATCCGGCCAGTGGTCCAGCGTGTCCAGATCGTTCAGCAGTTCGTCAGCGTAAGCGGTGATTTTGATAAACCACTGTGGGATCTCTTTACGCTCAACTTTGGTGTCGCAGCGCCAGCAGCAGCCGTCGATAACCTGTTCGTTCGCGAGAACGGTCTGGTCGTTCGGGCACCAGTTAACGGCAGACGTCTTCTTATAGACCAGGCCTTTTTTGTACAGCTCGGTGAAGAACTTCTGTTCCCAGCGATAGTATTCCGGGGTACAGGTCGCCAGCTCGCGGCTCCAGTCATAGCCAAAGCCCAGCATTTTGAGCTGGTTTTTCATGTACGCGATGTTGTCGTACGTCCACGGCGCTGGCGCCGTATTGTTTTTGACCGCCGCGCCTTCTGCAGGCAGACCGAATGCATCCCAGCCGATTGGCTGCAGCACGTTTTTGCCCAGCATACGCTGGTAGCGTGCAATCACATCACCGATGGTGTAGTTACGCACGTGGCCCATGTGTAGTCGACCAGAAGGATAGGGAAGCATCGACAGGCAGTAATACTTCTCTTTGCTCTCGTCTTCGGTTACTTCAAAGGTACGCTTCTCGTCCCAGTGTTGCTGGACTTTTGATTCTATCTCTTCCGGGCGGTATTGCTCTTGCATGGCAGCCAGTGGTCCTGTTTTCAATACAGCTACAAATGTAGCCAATGGATGTGGTATTTCAGATCCGCATAGCATAGCCCAAACGCCCGCGTCAAAACAGCCTTTCGCACAAATGCGCTTTGCAGGAATTTACCGGGTCTGTGGTTCACCTGACAAAGCGGCGATGAAATAAGGTCTATTATTAGAAATAGTTACTTACCCGGGAGGCAAAATGATGAACAAGGTTGCTCAATTTTACCGCGAACTGGTGGCAACACTGACGGAACGGCTGCGTAACGGCGAGCGTGATATCGACGCGCTGGTGGAACAGGCGCGTGCCCGCGTGACGCAAACGGGTGAGTTAACGCGAACCGAAGTGGAAGAGGTGACGCGCGTCGTGCGTCGTGACCTCGAAGAGTTCGCGCGCAGTTACCAGGAGAGCCAGGACGAGGTGACCGACAGCGTTTTTATGCGGGTGATCAAGGAGAGCCTCTGGCAGGAGCTGGCGGATATTACCGATAAAACACAGCTGGAGTGGCGTGAAGTCTTTCAGGATCTGAATCATCACGGCGTGTACCACAGCGGTGAAGTGGTGGGGCTGGGAAATCTGGTCTGTGAGAAATGCCATCACCATATTGCCGTTTATACACCGGAGGTGCTGTCACTTTGTCCGAAGTGCGGGCACGATCAGTTCCAGCGTCGGCCGTTTGAGCCCTAGGTAAAAGCAAAACGGCAACCACGTTGCCGTTTTTAGTGTTTGCTCCCTCTCCCCGTGGGCTGAGGGATCCCCAGTAATATGGTCATGCCGCCATGACCATATTACTGTA
>NZ_JACASJ010000103.1:0-16829 GCF_013391025.1 Enterobacter sp. SECR19-1250
AGTACAGTAATATGGTCATGGTTGCATGACCATATTACTGGGGATCCCTCAGCCCTTTGGGAGAGGGTTGGGGTGAGGACAACAGGCCACACCCTTATTCCCTTTTCTGCTTGTAAATCACCAAACGGTATATAAAACCGTTACTCCTTTCGACCTCGTTATAAATATTATGACAATAAGATAGTCATCACAATTATAAGGGTGCGCAATGGCCGTTACTGTACTGAAAAAAGGATCCCTGGCACTGGCAGGTTTACTGCTGGTGGCACAGGCGCAGGCGACTGAGCTGCTGAACAGTTCATATGACGTCTCCCGCGAGCTGTTTGCCGCCCTTAACCCGCCGTTTGAGCAGCAGTGGGCGAAAGACAATAACGGCGACAAGCTGACCATTAAACAGTCTCACGCCGGTTCGTCCAAACAGGCGCTGGCGATCCTCCAGGGGCTTAAAGCGGACGTGGTGACCTATAACCAGGTGACCGATGTGCAGATCCTGCATGACAAAGGCAAGCTCATCCCGGCCGACTGGCAGAGCCGTCTACCAAACAACAGTTCGCCGTTCTACTCCACCATGGGCTTCCTGGTGCGTAAAGGCAATCCGAAGAATATCCACGACTGGAGCGATCTGGTTCGTTCTGACGTAAAGCTGATTTTCCCGAACCCTAAAACTTCCGGTAATGCGCGTTATACTTATCTGGCGGCGTGGGGTGCAGCGGACAAAGCAGACGGTAACGATAAAGCCAAAACCGAGCAGTTCATGACCCAGTTCCTGAAAAACGTCGAAGTGTTTGATACCGGCGGTCGCGGAGCAACCACGACTTTCGCAGAACGCGGTCTGGGCGATGTGCTGATTAGCTTTGAATCGGAAGTGAACAACATCCGCAAACAGTATGAAGCGCAGGGCTTTGAAGTCGTTATCCCGAAAACCAACATCCTGGCCGAGTTCCCGGTGGCGTGGGTGGATAAAAACGTGCAGGCAAACGGCACTGAGAAAGCGGCAAAAGCCTATCTCAACTACCTGTACAGCCCACAGGCGCAGACCATCATTACTGATTACTACTATCGCGTGAACAACCCTGACGTGATGAACAAACTGAAAGATAAATTCCCCCAGACCGCGCTGTTCCGCGTGGAGGATCATTTCGGCTCCTGGCCTGAGGTGATGAAAACGCATTTTGCCAGCGGCGGTGAATTAGACAAATTGCTGGCGGCGGGGCGTAAGTAATGTTTGCCCTCTCGACTAAACGCGTGCTGCCGGGGTTTACCTTAAGCCTCGGAACCAGCCTGCTGTTCGTCTGCCTGATTTTGTTGTTGCCGCTCAGCGCGCTGGTGATGCAGCTTGCGCAGATGAGCTGGTCCCAGTACTGGGAAGTGGTCACCAACCCACAGGTCGTTGCGGCCTATAAAGTGACGTTGCTGTCGGCGTTTGTGGCCTCGCTTTTTAACGGCGTGTTTGGCCTGCTGATGGCGTGGATATTAACCCGCTATCGTTTTCCGGGCCGCACGCTGCTCGACGCGTTAATGGATTTACCGTTCGCACTGCCGACGGCCGTTGCCGGTTTAACGCTGGCGTCACTTTTCTCTGTAAACGGTCTGTACGGCGAGTGGCTGGCGAAGTTTGACATCAAAGTGACCTATACCTGGCTCGGTATCGCGGTGGCGATGGCCTTTACCAGTATTCCGTTCGTGGTGCGTACCGTACAGCCGGTGCTGGAAGAGTTAGGCCCGGAATATGAAGAAGCGGCAGAAACGCTGGGGGCTACGCGCTGGCAGAGCTTCCGTAAAGTTGTCCTGCCTGAGCTTTCGCCGGCGCTGATGGCGGGAGTGGCGCTGTCGTTTACCCGTAGCCTCGGCGAGTTCGGTGCGGTCATTTTTATCGCCGGTAATATTGCGTGGAAAACGGAAGTGACGTCGCTGATGATTTTTATCCGTTTGCAGGAGTTTGATTACCCGGCAGCGAGCGCCATTGCCTCGGTCATTCTTGCCGCATCGTTGCTGCTGCTCTACACAATCAACACTCTGCAAAGTCGCTTTGGTCGACGTGTGGTAGGTCACTGATGGCGGAAGTTACTCAATTGAAGCGATACGATGCGCCCCGCATCAACTGGGGTAAATGGTTTTTGATTGGTACGGGCGTGCTGGTTTCTGCTCTCATCCTTGTGGTACCGACAATCTATATTTTCGTGCAGGCGTTCAGCAAAGGGATTATGCCCGCGCTGGAAAACCTGGCGGACCCGGATATGCTGCACGCCATCTGGCTGACGGTGCTGATTGCGCTGATCGCCGTGCCGGTCAACCTGGTATTCGGTACGCTGCTGGCCTGGCTGGTGACGCGCTTTACCTTCCCGGGGCGTCAGATGCTGCTGACGCTGCTGGATATCCCGTTCGCCGTCTCACCGGTGGTGGCAGGTCTGGTTTACCTGCTCTTTTACGGCTCTAACGGCCCGCTGGGTGGCTGGCTGGATGAGCACAACCTGCAGGTGATGTTTGCCTGGCCGGGTATGGTGCTGGTGACTATCTTTGTAACCTGTCCGTTTGTGGTACGCGAACTGGTACCGGTGATGTTAAGCCAGGGGAGCAACGAAGACGAAGCGGCTGTGTTGCTGGGCGCGTCAGGCTGGCAGATGTTCCGCCGCGTCACGCTGCCGAATATTCGCTGGGCACTGCTCTATGGGGTGGTGCTGACCAACGCCCGCGCAATTGGCGAGTTTGGGGCGGTGTCGGTTGTATCCGGTTCCATTCGAGGTGAAACCCTGTCGCTGCCGTTACAGATTGAACTGCTGCAGCAGGACTACAACACCATCGGCTCCTTTACCGCCGCAGCGTTGCTGACGCTGATGGCTATTTTGACCCTGTTTTTGAAGAGTGTGGTGCAGTGGCGTTTAGAAAATCAGGAAAAACGTCAGCATCAGGAGGGAAATCATGAGCATTGAGATTGCCAATATTAAGAAGTCTTTTGGTCGCACCCAGGTGCTGAATGATATCTCGCTGGATATCCCTTCCGGACAAATGGTGGCGCTGCTGGGGCCGTCTGGCTCGGGTAAAACCACGCTGCTGCGTATCATCGCCGGTCTTGAACATCAGACCAGCGGACATATCCGTTTTCACGGCACCGACGTGAGCCGCCTGCATGCCCGCGATCGTAAAGTCGGCTTCGTGTTCCAGCATTACGCGCTGTTTCGCCACATGACGGTGTTCGACAATATTGCGTTTGGCCTGACCGTGCTGCCGCGTCGCGAACGCCCGGATGCGGCTACCATCAAAGCGAAAGTGACCAAACTGCTGGAAATGGTGCAGCTGGCCCACCTGGCTGACCGTTTCCCGGCGCAGCTTTCGGGTGGCCAGAAACAGCGTGTCGCACTGGCGCGCGCGCTGGCCGTGGAACCACAAATACTGCTGCTTGATGAGCCGTTTGGGGCGCTCGATGCGCAGGTGCGTAAAGAGCTTCGCCGCTGGCTGCGTCAGCTGCATGAAGAGCTGAAGTTCACCAGCGTCTTCGTCACCCACGACCAGGAAGAGGCGATGGAAGTCGCGGACCGCGTGGTGGTTATGAGCCAGGGGAACATCGAACAGGTGGACGAGCCAGAGCAGCTCTGGCGTGAACCTGCCACCCGTTTTGTCCTGGAATTTATGGGCGAAGTTAACCGTCTGCAGGGCACCGTACGCGGCGGACAATTCCACGTCGGGGCACACCGCTGGCCGCTGGGATACACGCCTGCCCATCAGGGGCCGGTGGACCTGTTCTTGCGCCCGTGGGAAGTGGATGTCAGCCGTTGTACCAGCCTGGATTCACCGCTGCCGGTGCAGGTACTGGAAGCTAGCCCTAAAGGTCACTACACACAAATGGTGGTACAACCGCTGGGCTGGTATACCGAGCCGCTGACGGTGGTGATGCGCGATGAAGAGGCGCCACACCGGGGTGAACGCCTGTTTGTGGGGCTGCAGCATGCCCGTATTTATCACGGTAACCAGCGCATCGAGACGCGCGAGGATATTGCTCTGGCGGAGTCAGCCTGATAGGTTATTAGGATGTTTATCGCCCGGTGGCGCTGCGCTGACCGGGCCTACAGCTAAAACTGCGTCTTGTAGGCCGGGTAAGCGAAGCGCCACCCGGCTTTTTTATTGAGTAAAAATCGTGAATACACTCGAACACACCATCGGCAACACTCCACTGGTCAAGCTTCAGCGCATGGGGCCTGACAACGGCAGCGAAATCTGGGTCAAACTCGAAGGCAATAACCCGGCGGGGTCAGTCAAAGACCGCGCGGCGCTGTCGATGATTGTCCAGGCTGAGAAGCGCGGTGAAATTAAGCCAGGCGACGTGCTCATTGAGGCCACCAGCGGGAATACCGGCATTGCGCTGGCGATGATTGCCGCGCTGAAAGGCTACCGTATGAAGCTGCTGATGCCGGACAACATGAGTCAGGAGCGCCGCGCCGCGATGCGGGCTTACGGTGCTGAACTGATACTGGTGACCAAAGAGCAGGGGATGGAAGGCGCGCGCGACCTGGCGCTGGCGATGGCTGAGCGCGGTGAAGGCAAACTGCTGGATCAATTCAATAATCCGGATAATCCCTACGCCCACTACACAACCACTGGCCCGGAAATCTGGCAGCAAACCGACGGGCGTATCACCCATTTTGTCTCCAGCATGGGCACCACCGGCACCATCACCGGCGTGTCGCGTTTTCTGCGCGAGCAGGAAAAACCGGTCGCCATTGTCGGCCTGCAGCCGGAAGAGGGGAGCAGCATTCCGGGTATTCGTCGCTGGCCTGCGGAATACATGCCGGGCATTTTTAATGCTCAGCTGGTGGATCAGGTGCTGGATATTCATCAACGCGAGGCGGAAAATACCATGCGCGAGCTGGCGGTACGCGAAGGCATCTTCTGCGGGGTTAGCTCGGGTGGCGCGGTAGCAGGTGCGATGCGTGTGGCGCAGGAGAACCCTGGTGCAGTGGTGGTGGCGATTATCTGCGACCGCGGCGATCGTTATCTGTCTACCGGCGTCTTTGGCGAAGAGAGTTATTCGCAGGGGGCGGGGATTTAAGCGTCATGGAGATGATTTTATTCCGGGATAAGACCCGGGCGCAGCAAACCGATATTGTCGCGGTGCAGTCGCAGGTGGTGTACGGCAGCGTGGGGAACAGCATTGCGGTACCCAATATTCGTACCCACCGGCTTAACGTGACTGCCGTGCCGACGGTGCTGTTCAGCAACACGCCGCACTATGACACCTTTTACGGCGGGGTGATCCCCGATGAGTGGTTCAGCGGCTACCTGAAGGCGCTGGAAGAGCGCGAGATCCTGCGCGAGCTTAAGGCGGTCACCACGGGCTACATGGGCAGCGCCAGCCAGATCGTTCTGCTGGCGCAGTGGCTGAAGGCGATCAAAGTGCAGCACCCGGAGCTGCTGGTGCTGGTTGACCCGGTGATCGGGGATATCGACAGCGGTATGTACGTTAAACCTGATATTCCTGAGGCGTATCGTGAGCATCTGCTGCCGCTGGCGCAGGGCATTACGCCCAACGTATTCGAACTGGAAGTGTTAAGCGGTAAACCGTGCCGCACGCCAGAGAGCGCCATCGCCGCCGCGCAGGGGCTGCTTTCCGATACGCTGAAATGGGTGGCGATAACCAGTGCGCCAGTGGCCGACGACCCGCAGAATATTCACGTCGTGCTGGTGAGTAAAGAGGGCGTTACCGTAAGCGCGCACCCGCGCGTCGAGACCGATCTGAAAGGAACGGGCGATCTGTTCTGTTCAGAACTGGTCAGCGGTATCGTGGGGGGGAAAACCGTTGCTGACGCCATACGCATGGCAGGCGATCGGGTGACTGACGTCATGATCTATACGCAGTCGAAAGGTTACGACGAGCTTATCCTCCCCGCATAAACAAAAATGGCGCCTGAAGGCGCCATTTTTCTGTGAGGCAAGAATTACTTCTTGATGCGGATAACCGGGGTTTCACCCACGGTGACGCTGCCAGACAGTTTGATCAGCTCTTTGATTTCGTCCATGTTGGAGATAACAACCGGCGTCAGGGTAGACTTGGCTTTTTCTTCCAGCAGTGGCAGATCGAATTCAATCACCGGGTCGCCAACTTTAACACGCTGGCCTTCTTCTGCGATACGTTTGAAGCCTTCGCCTTTCAGTTCAACGGTGTCGATACCGAAGTGAACGAACAGTTCGATACCGCTATCAGATTCGATAGAGAACGCATGGTTGGTTTCAAAAATTTTACCGATGGTGCCGTCAACTGGAGCAACCATTTTGTTGCCAGTTGGTTTGATAGCAATGCCATCACCAACGATTTTCTCAGCAAACACTACATCCGGCACGTCTTCGATGTTGACGATCTCGCCGGAGAGCGGAGCAACAATCTCAATAGTTCCGGAGTCTTTCTTATCATCAGAAACCAGAGATTTCAGTTTATCGAACAAACCCATGATCTTCTCCTAAGCAGTAATTTGGGCCGCATCTCGTGGATTAGCAGATTGTTTTTTCTTCAATGAACTTGTTAACCAGCGTCATTAACTCGTCCGTTGTCGGTTGAGCAAGAGCCTGCTCTGCTAACACCTTCGCATCTTCGAAGTTCGTGTTACGGATAATCTTCTTAATGCGCGGGATGGAAATGGCGCTCATAGAGAATTCGTCCAGACCCATACCCAGCAACAGAAGTGTAGCACGTTCGTCGCCTGCAAGCTCACCACACATGCCAGTCCATTTACCTTCTGCATGAGAAGCATCAATAACTTGCTTGATCAAGTTCAGTACGGACGGTGACATTGGCTGGTAGAGATGTGAAATCATATCATTACCACGGTCAACTGCCAGGGTGTACTGCGTTAAATCATTGGTGCCGATACTAAAGAAATCAACTTCTTTGGCTAAATGACGCGCAATGGTCGCGGCTGCTGGTGTTTCCACCATTACGCCGATCTCAATTGACTCGTCAAATGCTTTACCTTCGTCACGCAGTTCCTGTTTGTAGATTTCGATCTCTTTCTTCAGTGCACGCACTTCTTCAACAGAGATGATCATCGGGAACATAATGCGCAGCTTACCGAAAGCAGAGGCACGCAGAATCGCACGCACCTGGTCACGCAGGATCTCTTTACGATCCATGGCGATACGCACTGCACGCCAGCCCAGGAATGGGTTCTCTTCTTTCGGGAAGTTCATGTACGGCAGCTCTTTGTCGCCACCGATGTCCATGGTACGGACGATAACGGCCTGAGAGCCACAGGCTTCAGCCACCGCTTTGTACGCCGCAAACTGCTCTTCTTCAGTTGGCAGGGCGTCACGGTCCATGAACAGGAATTCAGTACGATACAGACCCACACCTTCCGCGCCATTGCGCTCAGCGCCATCGACGTCGCGTACGGTACCGATGTTAGCGCACACTTCTACCTGATGGCCGTCCAGCGTGATGGCTGGCAGGTCTTTCAGTTTAGCGAGTTCCGCTTTCTCGGTGGCAACCTGCTCCTGAACGGTACGCAGTTGCTCGATCACATCGTTAGTTGGGTTGACGTAAACCACGTTGTTTACGGCATCCAGAATCAGATAGTCGTCGTTTTTCACCTGAGTGGTGACGTTACCGGTACCCACGATGGCAGGCAGTTCCAGAGAACGCGCCATGATTGAGGTGTGGGAGGTACGGCCACCGGCGTCGGTGATGAAACCCAGCACCTTGTTCAGGTTCAGCTGTGCGGTTTCAGACGGGGTCAGATCAGCGGCAACCAGGATCACTTCGTCCTGAATCGCGCTCAGATCGATGATGGCCAGACCCAGGATGTTGCGCAGCAGGCGCTTACCGATGTCACGTACGTCAGCCGCACGCTCTTTCAGGTATTCATCGTCCAGCTCTTCCAGGGCAGATGCCTGACCTTCGATAACTTCATGCGCAGCCGCGTCGGCCGTCATGCCTTTATCTTTAATCAGGGCTATGATTTCCTGCTCCAGCTCCTCATCTTCGAGCAGCATGATGTGCCCTTCGAAGATAGCTTCTTTTTCTTCACCGAAAGTTTCGCCAGCTTTAGTTTTGATTGCTTCCAGTTGCGCAGATGCCTTGGCACGACCGCTCAGAAAACGTTCAACTTCCTGATCAACCTTGTCGGCAGAAATTTTTTTCCGGTCGATGACGATCTCGTCTTCTTTCAGCAGCAATGCTTTGCCGAAAGCGATACCCGGGGATGCTAAAATGCCTGAAATCATAACCCTACCTTACTTGTGACTGATATTTAAAAGAACCCGGAAACTTACTCGAGCTCAGCCATCAGTTTTACCAGATGCTCAACTGCTTTCTGCTCGTCTTCACCTTCAGCAGAGATAGTGACAACGATGCCCTGAGTCAGGCCCAGAGTCTGCAGTTTGAACAGGCTTTTTGCGCTAGCGCTTTTGCCGTTGGAAGTCACAGTGATTTCAGAAGTGAAGCCTTTCGCTTCTTTAACAAACTGAGCAGCAGGGCGGGTGTGCAGACCGTTCGGAGCGGTAATGGTAACTTCTTGCTGGAACATTGTATTTCCCCAACTTATAGGTTTAGTGTTGTGGAACTAAAGTCTAGCCTGGCGACTGAACTTTAGCCTGTATTGTTAGCGCTGACGTTTCGATCGTCATTAAACATTATGCAGCGAAAGCAAGACTTGAACCAAATCATAAAATCGATTCAGCAAGGGTATTTCGTTCGCTGATTAATTTCACGCATCAAAATAATTGTTGGTTTAAATACCAGACCCAACGGGGTGAATCAATGCCAGGAGGGGTAAAACTTTGAAGCAGGCCACAAAAAAGCACCTAAAAAGGTGCTTTTTTACGCGTTATTAACATGCTGGCATTACTGTTGCAGTTCTTTCTCGGTAAACAGATCGGCAAACAGTGCAGTGCTTAAGTAACGCTCACCTGACGAAGGTAGGATAACCACAATATTCTTGTTGGTAAAGGACTCATCTTCCTGAAGTTTGAGCGCCGCCGCAACGGCCGCACCGGAAGAGATACCGGCCAGAATACCTTCTTCATCCATCAGGCGGCGTGCCGTCGAGATGGCTTCTTCGTTCGTGATCGTGACGACTTTATCGATAAGCTTCAGATCCAGGTTACCCGGAATAAAGCCTGCGCCGATACCCTGAATCTTGTGCGGGCCCGGTTTGAGTTCTTCACCCGCCAGCGCCTGGGTGATAACCGGCGAGTCGGTCGGCTCAACGGCCACGGTGATCAGGTCTTTTTTACCTTTCGTGCCTTTAATATAGCGTGACACACCGGTCAGCGTACCGCCGGTACCCACGCCGGAGATAAACACATCAACCTGGCCATCAGTATCTTCCCAGATTTCAGGCCCGGTGGTTTTCTCGTGGATTTCCGGGTTTGCCGGGTTGCTGAACTGCTGAAGCAGCAGGTATTTCGCCGGATCGCTGGCAACAATCTCTTCGGCTTTCTGAATGGCACCTTTCATGCCTTTCGCGCCTTCGGTCAACACCAGGTTTGCACCCAGCGCTTTGAGCAGCTTGCGGCGTTCGATGCTCATGGTTTCAGGCATGGTCAGCGTCAGCTTATAGCCACGCGCCGCAGCCACATAGGCCAGCGCAATACCGGTGTTGCCGCTGGTAGGCTCCACCAGCTCAACGCCTGGCTTGAGCACGCCACGTTTTTCGGCATCCCAAATCATATTTGCACCGATACGGCATTTTACGCTGAAGCTCGGGTTGCGGGATTCGACCTTCGCCAGAATGCGTCCATTACCGATACGGTTCAGTCGAACCAGGGGCGTATGACCGATAGTCAGCGAGTTGTCTTCATAAATCTTACTCATGGCCTGTCCTTAACTGTATGAAATTGGGATACCGACCCAGCATACCTGCTAAGCAGGTAGGGGGAAGTAATGAATTCGCATATCTATATACTGCAAGGAAATAATGGGGATCAGTATGGAATAAGGGATAGCATAAGCCATCCCTTGTTTACACATTTTTGCATTACTTCCATAACGCGTGCTTAGCACGGTAGCAGTCGACCCACATTGCCGTTGCGCCGCACACCGCAACGGGCATGATGAAAAGATTAAGGAAGGGGATCAAGGTGAACAGGCTGGTAAGCGCGCCAAACTGCATATTGGCCACTTTCTGCGTGCGCAGCGCGGTACGCATCTCTTTAAAGGGCACCTTGTGGTTATCAAACGGGTAGTCGCAGTACTGAATAGCCAGCATCCAGGCGCTGAACAGGAACCACAGCACAGGCGCCACCGTCTGGCCGATACCGGGCACCAGATAAAGGAGAAGCAGTACAATTGCACGGGGGAGATACCAGGCGAATTTTTGCCATTCGCGCTTCATGATGCGCGGAATATCTTTCATGATCCCCAGTACGCCCGTGTCTGGTGGTGTGGCACCCGTCAGACGCGCTTCGAGCTGTTCCGCCAGCAGGCCGTTAAACGGCGCCGCAATCCAGTTGGCAATCGTTGAGAAGAAATAGCCGAACACCAACAGCACAGAAATCACCGCGAGTGGCCACAGCAGATAGCTCAGCCACTGCAGCCAGTCAGGTACATAACTCATCATGGCCGGGACCCAGCTTTCAAGCTTCGTGAAAAGCCACCAGAAGGCGCCGCCCATAAGAATAATGTTGATCAGCAAGGGCAGAATGACGAAACGTCGAATACCCGGCAGGGAGACCAGTTTCCAGCCCTGAGAAAAATACCAGACGCCGCTGCGTGGGGGAGAAGATGATGTTGAAACCATAACCAGGCTGTACTCCTTTTTTCACAACCAGTGGAATTGCCCGCCTATATTATCCAGTTACGGACCAATGACCAGTTCGGAAATGTTCGAAAAAACAGCAAAAAGCACGATTTAGTTCATCTTTATGCTGTGAATGCTCTGCATACACTTGCACTTGACGTAAACGGCAAATACTCTTAGTGAGTAAATGTTTGCCGTGGTGGCAAGGTGTTAGAACAACAGAGAATATAATGATGCAGGATTTGCGTCTGATATTAATCATTGTTGGCGCGATCGCCATAATCGCTTTACTGGTACATGGTTTCTGGACCAGCCGTAAAGAGCGTTCTTCTATGTTTCGCGATCGCCCACTGAAGCGCATGAAGTCCAGTCGTGACGACGATGAAAGTGAATATGACATCGACGATCGCGATGACGACGGCGTGGGTGAAGTTCGTGTTCATCGGGTCAATACTGCGCCCGGCGCGGCTCATGGGGAGCATGAAGCCCCCCGTACTGCGCAGCACCAGTATCAACCGCCGTATGCTTCTGCACAGCCGCGCCAGCCTGCGCCGCAGCCTGTGGAAGAGCCGGTGCGTCAGCCGCCGCAGCAGCCTGTTCAACAGCAGCCAGTTGCGCCGCAGCCGGTTCCACAGCAACCCGTGCAGCAGCCTGTACAACCGCAGCCTGCTCAGCCGGTGCAGCAACCGCCGCAACAGCCTGTTCAGGCGCAGCCTGCACCACAGCCAGCCCCGGCACCGCAGGTTGAGCCAGAGCCCGTTGTAGAGCCAGAACCGGTTGTTGAAAAACCGCAGCGTAAAGAAGCGGTGATCATCATGAACGTGGCCGCCCATCACGGCAGCCATCTGAACGGTGACGTGCTGCTTAACAGTATTCAACAGGCTGGCTTCAAGTTTGGCGACATGAATATTTTCCATCGCCACCTGAGCCCGGACGGTAGCGGCCCGGCGTTGTTTAGCCTGGCCAACATGGTTAACCCTGGCACCTTCGACCCTGAAATGACGGGCGATTTCGTGACGCCGGGCGTGACGATCTTTATGCAGGTTCCGTCTTACGGTGACGAACTGCAAAACTTTAAGCTGATGCTGCAGTCCGCTCAGCACATCGCTGACGAAGTGGGTGGTGTGGTGCTCGACGACCAGCGTCGCATGATGACGCCGCAGAAACTGCGCGAGTATCAGGACCGCATCCGCGAAGTTAAGGAAGCCAACGCGTAATCGACGCGTTTTCTTCAACTCCTCCTCAACCCCCGCCTGTCGGGGGTTTTTTCTCATTGATGGTGCGATATGGACTCAATCGAACAACAAATCACTGAACTGCGAACCACGCTCCGCCATCATGAATATCTTTATCATGTGATGGACGCACCGGAAGTGCCGGATGCGGAGTACGATCGCCTGATGCGTGAACTGCGCGATTTAGAGGCGCAGCACCCGGAGTTGATCACCCCGGACTCGCCAACCCAACGTGTCGGCGCTGAACCGCTAGGTGCGTTCAGCCAGGTACGTCATGAAGTGCCGATGCTCTCTCTGGATAACGTCTTCGATGAAGAGAGCTTCCTCGCCTTTAATAAGCGTGTGCAGGATCGACTCAAAAGCAGCGACGCCCTGACCTGGTGCTGTGAGCTGAAGCTGGATGGCCTGGCCGTCAGCATCCTCTACGAAAACGGCGTGCTGGTCCGTGCCGCAACGCGCGGTGATGGCACCACCGGGGAAGACATCACCACCAACGTGCGTACCATCCGCGCGATCCCGCTGAAGTTGCACGGCGACAATATTCCTGCTCGTCTGGAAGTGCGCGGTGAAGTTTTCCTGCCGCAGGCGGGCTTCGAGAAAATCAACGAAGAGGCGCGTCGCACCGGTGGGAAGGTGTTTGCGAACCCGCGCAACGCGGCGGCAGGCTCTTTACGCCAACTGGACCCGCGTATTACCGCGAAGCGACCGCTTACTTTCTTCTGCTATGGCGTCGGTATTCTGGAAGGAGGGGAGCTGCCGGACACCCACCTCGGGCGTTTGCTGCAGTTTAAAGCGTGGGGCTTGCCGGTCAGCAACCGCGTGCAGCTTTGCGACTCACCGGAGGCGGTTCTTGCGTTTTATCGCAAGGTTGAAGAAGACCGCCCGACGCTCGGTTTTGATATCGATGGTGTGGTGATTAAGGTTAACTCGCTTGCGCTTCAGGAGCAGCTAGGCTTTGTGGCGCGAGCACCACGCTGGGCTGTGGCGTTTAAATTCCCGGCCCAGGAGCAGATGACCTTTGTTCGCGATGTGGAGTTCCAGGTGGGTCGTACCGGAGCTATCACGCCGGTTGCGCGTCTGGAGCCGGTGCACGTGGCCGGTGTGCTGGTGAGCAACGCCACGCTGCATAACGCGGATGAAATCGATCGTCTTGGCCTGCGTATTGGTGACAAAGTGGTGATTCGCCGGGCGGGAGATGTGATCCCGCAAGTGGTCAACGTGGTTCAGTCAGAACGCCCTGATGATACGCGCGCCATCGTGTTTCCGACGCATTGCCCGGTATGTGGCTCAGACGTAGAGCGTGTGGAAGGCGAAGCGGTGGCTCGCTGTACCGGGGGATTAATCTGTGGCGCGCAGCGTAAAGAGTCACTCAAGCATTTCGTTTCCCGACGGGCAATGGACGTTGACGGCATGGGCGACAAAATTATCGACCAGCTGGTTGAGAAAGAGTATGTCCATACGCCTGCGGATCTTTTCAAACTGACGGCGGGTAAGCTGACCGGGCTTGACCGCATGGGGCCGAAGTCGGCTCAGAATGTGGTGAATGCGCTGGAAGCCGCCAAAGAGACCACGTTTGCCCGTTTCCTCTATGCGCTTGGTATTCGTGAGGTGGGTGAAGCCACCGCAGCAGGTCTGGCGGCGTACTTTGGCACGCTGGACGCGCTGGAGAAAGCGAGCATTGAGGAGCTGCAAAAAGTGCCTGATGTCGGCATTGTAGTGGCTACGCACGTCTTTAACTTCTTTGCCGAAGAGAGCAACCGCGACGTCATCGGCAAACTGCTGGAGCAGGGCATTAAATGGCCTGCGCCGGTCGTCGTCAATGCCGAAGAGATCGACAGCCCGTTTGCCGGTAAAACGGTAGTACTGACCGGCAGTCTCAGCCAGCTTTCACGGGATGATGCGAAGGCGCGTCTGGTGGCGCAGGGGGCAAAAGTTGCGGGCAGCGTGTCGAAGAAAACGAATCTGGTGATCGCCGGGGAAGCCGCCGGTTCCAAGCTTGTAAAAGCGCAGGAGCTCGGGATTGAGGTAATCGATGAAGCAGAAATGATGCGTCTGCTGGGAGAGTAACGTGGAAAAAGAGCAGCTCGTCGAGATCGCCAATACTGAGATGCCGTTCGGTAAATATAAGGGCCGCAGGCTGATTGATTTGCCGGAAGAGTACCTTCTGTGGTTTGCCCGAAAGGATGAATTCCCGGCGGGACGACTGGGCGAGCTAATGGCCATCACGCTACTGATTAAAACCGAGGGGCTGACCCAGCTGGTTCAGCCCCTGAAACGTCCTTAAGCCTTCGCGGCGCGGGTCTCTTCCTGCGCCAGTTTTTCCGTCTGACGCTTGTAACGACGCGCCAGTACCGCACAGACCATCAACTGGATCTGATGGAAAATCATCAGCGGCAGTACCATCATCCCAATCACTGAGGTCGGGAACAGAATGTTGGCCATCGGGATGCCGTTTGCCAGGCTCTTCTTCGAGCCGCAGAACACAATGGTGATTTCGTCTGCTTTGTTGAAGCCGCACTTGCGTGCCACAAAGACGTTTACCGCAATGACAATCGCCAGCAGGACGATACTGACCACTACGATAAACAGCAGCGAGCCTGCGCCCACCTTATGCCAGATACCATTCACCACGGCTTCGCTGAAGGCGGAGTAAACCACCAGCAGGATCGACGTCTGATCGGTTTTTGAGATCCATTTCTTGTGCTTCGCCACAAACGCCCCCGTCCACGGACGAGAAAGATGACCAAGGACAAATGGCAGAAGCAGCTGCAGACAGATTTTCCCGACCTGCTCCAGATTACCGCCTGCACCGTGCATATTCATCAGCAGGCCAACCAGCAGCGGCGAGACGAAAATCCCTAACAGGCTTGATGCCGATGCCGAGCAGACAGCGGCCGCGACGTTGCCGCCTGCCAGCGAAGTAAAGGCAATCGCGGACTGGACGGTGGCTGGCAAAATACAGAGGTAGAGGAAACCGGTATAGAGCGCCGGGTCAACATTGACCGGAGCCCACCACGCAAACAGCACGCCGAGTATCGGGAACAGTATAAAGGTGCTGCACATGACCCACAGGTGCAGTCGCCAGTGGCTTCCCCCTGCGATAATGGCTTCGCGGGAGAGTTTGGCGCCGTGCATAAAGAACAGCAGCGCGATGGCCGCGGTAGTGAGTCCTTCAAAGAATGGCACAAAACCGCCGCGCGCGGGGAAGAAGGAGGCCAGTAAAACGGTGACGACCAGGGTAAGTGTAAACGGATCAAGAATACGAAATAGTTTCATAATGACTCCTGAAAACAGATGTCGCTATTGTGCTTTGTTCCCTTTGAGAAATAAAATTGATTTATTGCATCTATTCATGAATTAAACAGATGAATTATTCCTTACGTCAGCTTCGCGTTTTTGTCACCGTGGCCCATGCCCGCAGCTTCAGCCGGGCAGGGGAGATCATTGGCCTGAGCCAGTCGGCCGTCAGCCACAGTGTGAAAGAACTAGAACTCCAGACAGGTGTGCGTCTACTCGACCGCACCACGCGTGAAGTGGTATTAACCGAAGCCGGACAGCAGCTGGCGTTGCGACTGGAGCGGTTACTGGATGAACTGAACAGCACGCTCAGGGATGTCGGGAGACTGGGGCAGCAGCTTTCTGGCACCGTACGGGTGGCAGCGAGTCAGACGATTTCGGCGCATCTTATTCCGCAGTGTATTGCTGAGGGTAACCAGCGCTATCCGGATATCGATTTTGTGCTGCACGACAGGCCGCAACAGTGGGTGCTGGAGAGCATCCGCCAGGGCGATGTGGATTTTGGCATCGTCATCGATCCCGGCCAGGTGAGTGACCTGGAGTGTGAGATTGTGCTTTCTGAGCCTTTTTTGCTGCTCTGTCGGGACGACGATCCGCTGACAATGCTGCCTCATGTCAGCTGGCAGACGCTGCAGGGCGCGAAACTGGTATTACAGGATTATGCATCGGGCAGCCGTCCATTGATTGACTCCGCGCTGAATGCTCAGGGGGTAAAAGCAACCATCGTGCAGGAGATTGGTCATCCGGCTACGCTGTTTCCTATGGTTGAGGCAGGCATTGGGATCAGCGTATTGCCTGCCCTGGCGCTGCCGTTGCCACAGGGGAGCCGGCTGGCTGTAAGACGGTTGACCCCGGTGGTTGACAGAAAGCTGATGCTGGTTCGACGAAAAAATCGTTCTCTTTCGGGGGCGGCACAGGCTATCTGGGAAGTGGTGCGTATCCAGGCGCAACGGTTAACCGAAGCCCGCATACGCGACCCACTGTTTAATGCTGCAGATGATTAGATGTAAATATCGATCTGATTGACATCTGATGGGCTGTTTACGCCTTCCACTTTGCCCTGCTTCTGATCTTGTTTCTTCTGGGCCTCTTCCGCCTGCTGGCGCAATAGTTGTGCAAGCTGTGTCTGCAGCACTTTAAGCTGTGCCTGAATGAGCTCCTGCTGTTTTTTCTTCTCTTCCGGGCTGCCGGCACTCTCTGGCAGCTCTTTTAGCTGTTGAGTCAGTTTGGTGATTTGCTCCGTAATGCGGCTGATTTGGGCAGCAATATCGTTGCCACTGGAAGCACTCCCACCACTGTTACTGGTTTGAATAGGGTGGGTTGATGTCTGAATGGTCGTCATAGTCTTTCCTCTTACCATAAAACAGAGATATCGGCACCGATGGTGGGAGCTTGAGGAAAACTGCTATATCTGGCAGGGCGTTAGGCTGGCTGGAGCGGCTACAGGAAGTTTCTGTGCAAAAGATTCGAACCGTCCATATCGCAGATAGCAAAAAAGCGCCTTTAGGGCGCTTTTTTACATTGGTGGGTCGTGCAGGATTCGAACCTGCGACCAATTGATTAAAAGTCAACT
>NZ_JACASJ010000104.1:0-16735 GCF_013391025.1 Enterobacter sp. SECR19-1250
CACAACCCGCTACGGGGGAGACTTACCCGAAATCTGATTTATTCAACAAAGCCTCGGTAAGTTCGTAGTATGCCAGAAACAGCCGCTAAGCCAGGTGGTTTGTATTTGTTTTTGCGAGGCGCTTTCCAGCACGCGGAGTTTGGATGGCTGTAAGCGCGTTCTCTATCTCAATAAGCTTTGCTTTCGTCCGTTTATAATCATCCTGCAACCTCTGCTCCTGCTCGTTATACGCCACCAGAACGATGCATCCTTTCATCACCTTTACGGTCACTTGATGTCCGGTTTCAAACCCTGCCGCGCGTAGCCATTTGCCTGACAGAATGATATTGGGCGTGGATTTGTCGAAAACATTCGGGCGATATCCCACAATTAACGAACGCTCGGTTCCGGATTGGTCGGTGTCTGGGGTAGAATGCGAATCAGCCATAATCAACTCCTTGATAGTTGGTGAGGTTAGACGCTCCTGTTGTGTTCCCGCACATCGGAGCGTTGCTTGTAGAGGAGGGTTAGGTGGCCTCCTATATGGCTCAGAGTAGATGGATAGGTGGCCTCATGTCAATCATATCGCGCGAAAAAAAACCAAAAGGCGGTGGGCAGTCCCCGCAATTTAAGATGCGTATTGATCCGGCATTGAAGGAGCAGTTGGATGCCGTGGCGGCTGAGGAAGGGGTGAGTCTCGCCAGTTGGTTAAAGGAACTGGCGAGGGAGGCTTTACGACGAAAAGGCCTGGAGCCAAAGGGATAATTCACTACGGGTTCATCGCACTTCGACAATGAGTCGCGGTTGCTAAGCAAGGGCAAGTCTGCGCACCGTCATCAGGAAGTCGTAAGAGGTCGTCTCCCACAGCTCAGGCGAAAAATCAAATCCATATCGGCTTTTGAACTCATCATCCAACTTGTCTCCGTAACACTCAATGAAAGTATCAATCTCTCCGGCTAACTCTTTTAACAACCAACCAGGTGCCGTCTTTTTAAATAGCCCAATTATTCCCTCAATTGTATCCGCACCATCATTAATGAGGTCATAATCCTGATTGAAGTAACCATGAATCAACTGATCAAGATGATAGAAATTTTGCATAATTCACCTACGGGGTCGGGAATGCAGTAAGGATATAGTAAGGCTTACCATTATATTCTTTCAGCTCAATAACAATCCTCACACTTCGCATGCTGATACGCTGTGTACTACCTCGTGAAAACCCATATCCAATCTCCTGACCTGCCGGGTAAACGATAGTGAGGCGCCCCCCTCTGTTTCCCCCGCCAAGTAATGATTTTATATTTGCTCGCTTATAATATATTGCTCTTGATATAACGCTTTCTGCAACGTTTAAATTTTTAAATGTTGAAGACATTATGAGTCGCTTATTCTGCTCGAATCGGGCAAGTAACTCATTATCCGTTTCTACTGCTCCGAGTAAAACGCCAAGCCCCCCCCCAGTAATCGGTTACTCAGCGTTTCCGCTTCTGTCACGCTCTTATCTGAAAGCACCGCCGCCAGTTGTACCGGTGACATAACGACGGTCATTCCACTTTCTTCCATAATATAATTTCATCACCATATCCTTACCCGATAATAACCAAAAATATCTTCGTTTGGTAAGAATAAGTTCCTAATCTGTCTTTCTTGTTAAATTATGAAATAACAGTATATGTAAAAGGATCGACTATTATTTAATATAGATTCAAAGATAGCTCGTCGGACTGCTACGGTTCAGTGAATAATAATGCGAAGGAAAATAGAGATTTTTTAGACTTTCTCGGATAGTTGCGGACGAACTTTTGGCGGAAGATCACAGGAGTCGAACCTGCCCGGGAACGCTGGCGTCCCCAACTGGATTTGAAGTCCAGCCACCTCACCGGAGATGACGATCTTCCGCGCCTGCATTGCTACATGGAGGCGGGGCGCATTATAGCTACTTTCAGACATTTACCACATACCCCGACACACTTTTTTCACCTCTCTTTTGACCTGAACACCCCCATTTCAGTTAATTCTTAAGAAAATCCTCAGGTTAGCATTTCGTGCTCCGCGACATTTACCCCGATCACAAAAAACAAGAAACGTAATTTGCTAACCAGAAAACGCAATACTCGCTCCTGAAACAATGGTTTAAAACCTCTGTAACCGGTCTCAGTGCCCGTATCGCCACACGGCAGGCATCTGGCGGCCAGCAAAGGATTACAGAACCAGGAGGACGAAAGTATGAAAATCAGTGATGGAAACTGGCTTATTCAACCTGGCCTGACCGTGACGTATCCGGTCCAGGTGTTCGATGTGGAGCAACAGGGCAATGACCTGGTGGTGTATGTGGCACCGCGCGACGTCCGCGAACGCGCGTGGCAACTCGATACGTTGATGTTCACCGTCCGGCTCTTCGCACCGCAGGAAGGGATTGTCGGGGTGCGCATCGAGCACTTCCAGGGGGCGCAGGACAAAGGCCCGCACTTTCCGCTCAACGTGCTGAAGGACGTAAGGGTCGAGACGGTAAATAACGCCGAATACGCCGAGCTGAAAAGCGGTAATCTCAGCGTGCGCGTCACCAAAGGCGAGTTCTGGGCGCTCGATTTTCTGCGTAACGGCCAGCGGATCACCGGCAGTGAACTGAAAAACAACGGCTACGTGCAGGACAGCCACACGAATCGCAACTATCTGTTCGAACGTCTGGATCTGGGCGTCGGGGAAACGGTTTATGGCCTCGGTGAGCGCTTTACCGCCCTGGTGCGCAACGGTCAGCAGGTCGATACCTGGAACCGCGACGGCGGCACCAGCACCGAGCAGTCCTACAAAAATATTCCGTTCTATCTCACTAACCGCGGCTACGGCGTGCTGGTCAACCATCCGGAAAATGTGTCGTTTGAAATCGGCTCGGAGAAGGTCTCCAAAGTGCAGTTCAGCGTCGAGGGCGAATATCTGGAGTATTTTGTGATCGACGGCCCGACGCCGAAAGCGGTCCTGGACCGCTACACGCAGTTCACCGGTCGTCCGGCGCTGCCGCCGGCGTGGTCCTTCGGCCTGTGGCTCACCACCTCGTTTACCACTAACTACGACGAAGCGACGGTGAACAGCTTCATCGACGGCATGGCCGAACGCGACCTGCCGCTGCACGTCTTCCATTTTGATTGCTTCTGGATGAAGGCCTTCCAGTGGTGTGATTTTGAGTGGGACCCGGTGACCTTCCCCGATCCAGAAGGGATGATCCGCCGCCTGAAAGAGAAGGGGCTGAAGGTCTGCGTGTGGATCAACCCGTACATCGGCCAGAAATCGCCGGTGTTTAACGAGCTGAAAGAGAAGGGCTATCTGCTGAAGCGCCCGGATGGCAGCGTGTGGCAGTGGGACAAATGGCAGCCCGGGCTGGCGATTTACGACTTCACTAATCCGGACGCGTGCCGGTGGTACGCCGACAAGCTGAAGGGCCTGGTGGAGATTGGCGTGGACTGCTTCAAAACCGATTTCGGCGAGCGTATCCCGACGGATGTGCAGTGGTTTGACGGTTCCGATCCGCAGAAGATGCACAACCACTACGCCTTCATCTATAACGCGCTGGTGTGGAACGTGCTGAAAGAGACGGTAGGCGAGGAGGAGGCGGTGCTGTTTGCCCGCTCGGCGTCCGTCGGCGCACAGCAGTTCCCGGTGCACTGGGGCGGCGACTGCTATGCCAACTATGAATCCATGGCGGAAAGCCTGCGCGGCGGCCTGTCGATTGGTCTGTCCGGCTTCGGGTTCTGGAGCCACGATATCGGCGGTTTCGAAAACACCGCCCCGGCGCACGTCTACAAACGCTGGTGCGCGTTCGGGCTGTTCTCCAGCCACAGCCGCCTGCATGGAAGCAAATCCTACCGGGTGCCGTGGGCGTACGATGATGAGTCCTGCGACGTGGTGCGCCACTTTACGCAGCTGAAATGCCAGCTGATGCCGTACCTCTATCGTCAGGCGGCGCTGGCACGGGAGTGCGGCACGCCGATGCTGCGGGCGATGATGCTGGAGTTCCCGGACGATCCGGCGTGTGACTATCTCGACCGTCAGTACATGTTGGGGGATGCCTTGATGGTGGCGCCGGTGTTCTCAGAGGCGGGTGAGGTGCAGTTTTACCTGCCGGAAGGTCGCTGGACGCACTTGTGGCACAACGATGAGGTTCAGGGCTGCCGCTGGCATAAGCAGCAGCATGATTTCATGAGCCTGCCGGTTTATGTGCGCGACAACACCTTGCTGGCGCTCGGTAACAACAAGCACAAACCGGACTACGCCTGGAATGAGGGCACGGCCTTCCAGCTGTTTAACCTGGATGAGGGCGCAACAGCGGTGAGTGAAGTGCCTGCGGCTGACGGTTCGGTGGTATTTACGCTGAAGGCGTCACGCAAGGGCGACACCGTGACCCTTACTGGCGCGGGTGAAGCGCGGAACTGGTCGGTATGCTTGCGCAACGTGCAGAAGGTGACTGGTGTGAAAGGTGGCTCATACGCGGGCAGCGAGTGGGGCGTGGTGGTGAACGCGGAGGGGGATGAGGTGGTGGTTCACCTTTAATTCCCCTCACCCTAACCCTCTCCCCAAAGGGGCGAGGGAATGGTTTACTCCCTCTCCCTTTCAGGGAGAGGGCTGGGGTGAGGGTGGTGTTGAAACTACACCACCGGTCATGGTCTGCTGAACCTGCTGTTTATCCATATTTACCGCGCTCAGCTTGCCATTTACCGTTGGCTTCAGCGGGGCATTCGCCTGCACACTCCCGCTGGCAGAAAGCTGAATGTTGCCGTCGCCGCTCACCGGCAGCGCGGGCCAGCCCCACTGCTGCAGGATGTTGAGCGGCACGCCGCGCCCGTTCAGGCTCACCGTGGTCTGTCGTTGCGCAAGCTGAGAAACCGTCGCGGTGGCTTCCAGAATGCCTTTCTCGGTAAAGGCGCTCAGATCGGTGATATTGACCGTGGCGGCGTTAGCGTTCAGCGCCAGCGACGGGCGTCGCACGTCCACGCGGTTAAAAGTGGCTGCTGCGCCGTTTAGCGCGGCGCTGCCGCCCCATACGCCCCATTTGTGGTCCTGCGCCAGCTGCAGGTTAGCCCCATAGCCATCAAGAGAAGTGATCTGCCACGGGAACGCGGGATCAATGTCGATCACCAGGTTGCGGCTCAGGCCGAATTTTTTCAGCGTCACGCTGTTCAGCCATTCCGGCAGCGGATCCATCCACAACGTTTTCCAGTTCTGCGGCAGGGTGTACTCCAGCCCGGCGACGGCGACATCGTCCAGTACCAGCGCTTTACCGTCGCGCAGCCAGTTGCCGGAGGTGCGCACCATGCCCCCTTCCCAGCGGGAGGTGAACTGGCGCAGCGCCACGCCCTGCGGAGAGAATTCCGCATTCAGGATTGGGTCGAACAGATGCAGCGAGCCGTAAATAAATTCGCTGGCATTCATGGATAAACGCCCGTCCTGGCTCTGCCAGTCTCCTTTGCTCAGCGTCAGGTTGCGCAGGCTGAGATCCAAATCGGTTACGGCCCAGTCTGGCCCCTGCAGGCGCGCATCGGTGACTTCCAGGCGGCCAATCTGCAAGGAGGGGATGGTATTGAGCGGCGCGAAGAAATCCAGCAGCGATTTATCGCTCTGCAGGCGGATCTCGTTCAGGCGCATGGTGTCGATGACCCAGCTTCCGTCGGCGTTGCGCAGGGCGGAGCCGGTAAGCGAGCCGCGCGCCATATCGGCGCCGATGGTGTTCAGCACCACCTCCTTGCCGTTCAGCTGGCCCTGGATCAGCACGTTAGTGGCCGGTACCCCGTTCAGGGTGAGCGAACCCGCGCTCATCTGGATCTGCGCATTTTTGCCCAGCACGTTACCCGCTTCTGGCTGCCACGGACTGACACCGCCCGTCACTTTTTGCGCGCTTAAATCCCACTCCGTGTTGGGGCTGTTGAAGGCCATGTTGTTTAGCTGCAGACGGTCTGCCTGGAAGGGCATCGGCGCGGTCTGCGGAGAGAGGTTCAGCGTGCCATCGACCAGGGTGATGGTGTCCATATGCAATGGATCGGTGAGCTGTCGGCTGCCAAGACCAATATCGACTTTTTTAGCCACCAGCGTGGCGGGCTGACCGTCGCGGCCAAAGGTGACGTTTTCCAGAAGGATGTGGGAAGGCGACGAAAAGCGGTGGTCCATCAGGTCGAAACTGAGTTCGTAATCGGTGTTCACCGTTACCCAACTGCTGACCTGTGACGCACCCCAGCGGGTCTGAAGCAGAAAATAGAGTGCCAGCAGCACAAGGAGCAGGGCTACCAGAAGATAGACGAGCAGCTTTCCAATAAATTTCATGGTCTTCCTTCCCGCGAAACGTACATAAAGGAGTTATGCACGATTTATGCGCAATGCTCAAGGCGGGAATGGTGTAAAGAGATGTCACGGCAGGCATTGACAGCCTGCCGTGAGGACAATCAGTTTTTCTCTGGCGGGAAAACGAGATTCAGCACGATAGCGGTGATACCGCCAGCGGCGATGCCGGAAGAGAGCAGGTTTTTCACCCAGTCCGGGGCAAACTGCAGGATCAGCGGCTGCTGAGAAACGCCCAGACCCACGGCCAGCGACAGGGCAATAATCATGATCGCGCGGCGGTTCAGTGGCTCGCGGGAGACGATTCGCACGCCCGAGGCCGCGATAGTACCGAACATCACCAGCGTTGCTCCGCCGAGAACCGGCTCAGGGATGTGCTGTACAAAACCACTCACGGCCGGGAACAGGCCAAGGACAATCAGCATCAGCGCCACCACAAACCCGACATAACGGCTGGCCACGCCGGTCAGCTGGATCACGCCGTTGTTCTGCCCGAAGCAGGAGTTCGGGAATGTATTAAACACGGCAGAGACAAAGGAATTCAGACCGTTTGCCAGCACGCCGCCTTTCAGACGCTTCATGTACAGCGGGCCGGACACCGGCTGCTCCGAGACATCGGAGGTGGCGGTGATATCGCCGATGGTCTCCAGGGAGGTGATCATAAAGACCAGCATCAGCGGCAGCAGCAGACCCCAGTCAATGCCCAGGCCGTAGTACAGTGGAGTAGGAACGGTGATCAGCGCGCTGTTGGTTGGTGCGGTGTTTTCCGGCAACATGCCCAGCGCCCACGCCAGCAGGTAACCGGCCGCCATGGCGATCACCAGCGAGGCCACGCGCAGGTACGGGTTACGCTGACGGTTGAGCAGAATAATGATGGCCAGCACCACGCCAGCCAGCAGCAGGTTTTTTGGTGCGCCAAAGGTGTGGTCGCTCATTGCGGCATAACCCCCACCGATGGAGGTCAGCCCCACCTGAATCAGCGACAGACCGATAATCATCACCACCACGCCCGAGACCAGCGGGGTGATCACGCGGCGAGCCAGATGCAGAACACGGGAGATCACCATCTCCGTGCAGCTGGCCAGCATCAGCGTGCCGAACAGCGCCGCCATCATGGTCGGGACATCCGCCCCGCCGGTTTTTAACGCCGTACCGCCCATTATCAGCGGTGCCACAAAGTTAAAACTGGTACCCTGAATCGACAGCAAGCCAGACCCCACCGGACCCCAGGCTTTAATTTGAATAATTGAGGCTACGCCGGAGGCAAAGAGGGACATGCTGATGATGTGCTGCGTATCCTGAGCCGGTAAACCCAGCGCCTGGCAGATCAACAGCGCCGGGGTGATCACCGCAACAAACATGGCCAGAAGATGCTGGCAGGCAGCGAAGAGCGTCTGCGGAAGCGGTGGGCGGTCTTCAAGACGGTAAATCAGTTCGCTATTTTGCTTTTGCGCAATCGGTTGCGCATCAGGAGACTCTATGCTGTTAACGGACATCGACGGTAATCCCACGGTGGAAAAGCGGGCATTTTATCTGACCACCTGGTAAAAGCAAACGATTGCCAGCAAAAAAAACAGAGAAAATCTGCCGGTATGAGCAGGTTTTCTACAACGTGGAGGAAAAAAAAATTACACTTTTCGCGCCGGTAGCTCATGACGAGCATAAGCCGGCCCAGGATAACGCCGCGTGTGTATGGAACACGCGCATAACAGGAGCCTCTTATGATTCATCTCGATACGTTGTCGACCCTTGTTGCCGCAACGCTGGTTCTTCTGCTTGGTCGCAAGCTGGTACACAGTGTTTCCTTTCTGAAAAAGTACACCATTCCTGAACCTGTTGCCGGTGGGTTGCTGGTGGCGCTGGCCCTGCTGGTGCTGAAAAAAAGCATGGGCTGGGAAATCGATTTCGATATGTCCCTCAAAGATCCGCTGATGCTGGCCTTCTTTGCCACTATCGGCCTGAACGCCAACCTGGCGAGCCTGCGCTCGGGCGGTAAGGTGCTGGGCGTGTTTCTGATTGTCGTGGTTGGTCTGCTGCTGATGCAAAACGCCATCGGCATCGGTATGGCGTCTCTGCTGGGGCTGGATCCGCTGATGGGTCTGCTGGCCGGATCCATCACCCTGTCCGGCGGGCACGGTACCGGGGCGGCGTGGAGTAAGCTGTTTATCGAGCGCTATGGCTTTGAAAACGCAACGGAAGTGGCGATGGCCTGCGCGACCTTTGGTCTGGTGCTTGGCGGTCTGATTGGCGGCCCGGTAGCGCGCTACCTGGTGAAGCACTCCACCACGCCAGACGGCAGACCGGACGATGAACTGGTCCCCACCGCGTTCGAAAAGCCGGACGTTGGCCGCACCATCACCTCGCTGGTGATGATTGAAACCATCGCCATGATCGCCATCTGTCTGACGCTGGGTAAAGTGGTTGCGCAATGGCTGGCGGGCACGGCCTTTGAACTGCCGACCTTTGTTTGTGTGCTGTTTATCGGGGTGATCCTGAGCAATGGTCTGGCCCTGATGGGCTTTTACCGCGTGTTTGAACGTGCGGTCTCGGTGCTGGGTAACGTCTGCCTGTCGCTGTTCCTGGCGATGGCCCTGATGAGCCTTAAGCTGTGGGAACTGGCGTCGCTGGCGCTGCCGATGGTGGCCATTCTGGCGGTGCAGGCGCTGTTTATGGCGCTCTATGCCATGTTCGTTACCTGGCGCATGATGGGCAAAAACTACGATGCCGCGGTGCTGGCGGCGGGGCACTGTGGGTTTGGTCTGGGTGCCACGCCAACGGCAATCGCCAATATGCAGGCAATCACCGAACGTTTCGGGCCTTCGCACATGGCGTTTCTCGTGGTACCGATGGTTGGGGCATTCTTTATTGATATCGTCAACGCGCTGGTGATCAAGCTGTACCTGATGCTGCCGATGTTCGCCTGAGATCAGGCGTTGGAGTAGCGCTCAGTTTCCGGCATCCAGCGCTCAATTAACGCTGCCGCCTGTTCGGGGTAGCGTTCATGAATATGGCGGGCAAGGCGCTGAACTTCAGGGATCATGGCCTGATCCCGCAGCAAATCTGCCACTTTGAATTCAGCGTTCCCGGTCTGACGTGTGCCCAGGAGCTCGCCCGGGCCACGGATCTCCAGGTCTTTTTGCGCAATGACGAATCCGTCGTTGCTGTCACGCAGTACCTGCAAACGCATCTGCGCGGTTTTTGAGAGCGGAGCTTTGTAGAGCAGAACGCAGTGTGAAGCCACCGCACCACGGCCCACACGGCCACGTAGCTGGTGTAACTGCGCAAGCCCCAGACGTTCCGGGTTTTCGATGATCATCAGGCTGGAGTTTGGCACATCCACGCCCACTTCAATCACCGTTGTGGCGACCAGCAAATGCAGCTCGCCCTGTTTGAAGGATTGCATGACGGCCTGTTTTTCTGCGGGCTTCATGCGACCGTGCACCAGGCCCACCTTCAGTTCCGGTAGCGCCAGCTTCAGCTCTTCCCACGTTGCTTCTGCGGCCTGCGCTTCAAGCAGGTCAGACTCCTCAATCAGCGTGCAGACCCAGTACGCCTGACGCCCTTCATGGGTGCAGGCGTTGCGCACGCGATCGATGATGTCGCTGCGGCGGGTATCCGGGATGGCCACCGTCGTGACCGGCGTACGGCCCGGCGGCAGTTCGTCAATGGTGGAGGTGTCGAGATCGGCATAGGCGGTCATCGCCAGGGTTCGCGGAATAGGCGTGGCGGTCATGATCAGCTGGTGCGGATGGAAGCCCTGCTGTAGCCCCTTTTCCCACAGCGCTAGGCGCTGATGCACGCCAAAGCGGTGCTGTTCGTCGATGATCACCAGCGCGAGGCCGTTAAACTGCACCTGCTCCTGGAAGATGGCATGGGTGCCGACAATCATCTGCACCTCACCGCGAGCGATGGCGTCCTGTTGCGCAAGACGCGCTTTGCCCTTTTGTTTTCCGGCAAGCCAGCCCACCTCAATGCCCAGCGGGGCGAACCAGGCGCGGAAGTTATTCGCGTGCTGCTCCGCCAGCAGTTCCGTCGGCGCCATCAGCGCCACCTGCTTGCCGTGGGCAATGGCGCGCAGGGCTGCCAGGGCAGCAACCAGCGTTTTACCTGAGCCTACATCGCCCTGCACCAGGCGCATCATGGGCACATCAAGCGCCATATCGCGTTCGATCTCGGTGGTGACGCGCGCCTGGGCACCGGTAGGTTTAAACGGCAGGGAAGCCAGCAGCTTATCCTTGAGCTCATCACGCGGGCTTAAGGGCTGGGCATGAAAACGCTGCGCACCGGCGCGCAGCGCCAGCATGCTCAGGTTATGCGCCAGTAATTCCTCAAGGATAAGACGCCGTTGGGCAGGGTGTTTGCCGCTTTCTAAATCGCTGAGCTGCAGCGTGGGCGGCGGGCGATGCAGCGTACGCAGCGCTTCCGGCAGGCTCATCATTCCCTGCGCCAGCTCAGGCGGTAGCAGTTCGGTGATGGCGCAGGTATCGAGTAACTCCAGGGCCTGGTCGGTGATCTTACGCAGCGTCGCCTGTTTGATACCTTCCGTTGTCGGGTAGACCGGGGTGAGCGTCTCCTGCAGCTCCGGTGTGCTGAGATCGCCCTGTACGCGGTACTCCGGGTGGATCATCTCTGCGCCATATTTCCCGCGTTTGGCTTCGCCATACGCCAGCACCCGGCGGCCCGTCGCAAGGCTGTTTTTCATCGCCGCGTTGAAGTTGAAAAAGCGCATGGTGAGAATGCCGGTGCCGTCGCTGATTTGACAGGTCATCATCCGGCGGACGCCAAAGGTGATGTTGCAGTTCAGCACCTCGCCCTCAACGGTGGCGTAAATCGCGGGCAGCAGATCGCCAATCTTATAAAGTTGCGTGCGGTCTTCATAACGCAGGGGGAGGTGGAGCAGGAGATCCTGCACGGTGTGCAGGCCAATTTTGCCCAGTTTACTGCTTTGCGCCGCGCCCACGCCCGTCAGGCTATTGAGCGGGATGGCATCCAGCAGGCGGCCTTTCATCGGTTACCCTGCGTACTGCATGGTGGCCCACCACCCGGCATCGGCTTCAATTTCGCCCTGCGCGTTGACGTGGGGGTAAGGCAATTTTTTCTGCTTTGCAACACGAGCCAGCACCGGATAGCCGCCTTCAAACAGCAGGCGCTGCTGTTCGTCTTCCGGCAGCATGCTGTTGCTGCGCTCGTACATCCCGGCGTTCTGACGCTGGCGTTGGGCTTCATACAGAATGAGCGCGGAGGCCACAGAGACATTCAGGGACTGCACCATGCCGATCATGGGGATGATGATGTCCTGATCCGCCAGATCCAGCGCTTCCTGAGTGATCCCGGTTTTCTCCTGACCCATCAAAATGCAGGTCGGGCGGATGTAGTCGATCTCGCGGAAATCGACCGCTTTGGCAGACAGGTTGGTGGCAAGAATCTGCATACCGCGACCTTTCAGGTGCGATACGGCTTCGCCGATGGTCTGATGGGTTTTGACGGACACCCAGCTGTTACTGCCTGCGGCTGTCGACGCCATGGTGCGCATGCGGGCACCGGGCCAGACGGCGTGCACTTCATGCACGCCGACGGCGTCTGCGGTACGGACAATGGCAGAGACGTTATGAGGTTTATGGACCTGCTCCATGCAGACCGTCAGATCAGGCTGACGCCTGGCGAGCATTTCGCAGATACGTGCATAACGTTGTGCATTCATAAAACTAGTTTCGGTTTCGGGTGACTTTAATGACGTCCGGCATGACGCGGATCTTGCGCATAATATTTGCCAGATGCACGCGGTCGCGGGCGGTCAGACGAATAAAGGCGCTGTACACGCGGCCATCTTTTTCTTCCGTATTCAGGCTCTGAATGTTGGAAGAGGCCGTGTTGATCGCTGCCGTCAGGTTCGCCAGGGCACCCTGGTGGTTGAACATATCCACCTTAATTTCGGTGATAAATTCCTGCGCCGTCTCTTTATCCCACTCGACCGCCATAAACTTCTCCGCCTCTTTTTGATAGCCGCGGATGTTACGACAAGATTCATGGTGGATAACCAGCCCTTTGCCCGGGCTGACGTGCGCAATAATCGGATCGCCAGGAATTGGACGGCAACACTTCGCAAAGGTGATAAGCACCCCGTCCGCGCCTTTGATCGGCAGATGCGCGTGGCCGGATGCGCCAGGTGCGGAAGGTATTGCTTCGCCCTGCTGCAGGTTTTTGGCCACCACGACGCTCATGGCGTTACCCAGCCCAATTTCCGCCAGCAGATCGTCCAGAGAGGTGAGCTTCATCCGGTCGAGTTCACGCTGGATATGTTCTGGTGGGATCTCTGCCAGCTTACGGCTGCCACCCAACGCATGGTTGAGCAGACGACGCCCAAGGCTGACGGAGTCATCACGCTTGAGGTTTTTCAGCAGCTGACGGATTTTGGCGCGCGCTTTGGAGCTCACAACAAAGTTCAGCCAGGCCGCGTTTGGACGTGCGCCCGGTGCGGTGATGATTTCGACAGTCTGGCCGCTGGCGAGCGGTTGAGACAGCGGATAAGGCTGTCTGTCAACGCGTGCGCCTACGCAGGCGTGGCCGATATCAGTATGCACGGCATACGCGAAGTCGACCGGGGTCGCGCCCGCAGGCAGTTCGACAATACGCCCTTCAGGCGTGAAAACGTAAATCTCATCCGGGAAGAGATCGGATTTTACGCTCTCGATAAATTCAAACGAGCTCCCCGCACTCTGCTGCAGCTCCAGCAGGCTCTGCATCCAGCGCTGGGCGCGGATTTGTGCCGTGGTGCTGCTTTCACCACCGTGCTCTTTATAGGCCCAGTGTGCGGCGACACCCATCTCCGCCATCTGGTCCATGTCTTCGGTGCGGATCTGCACTTCAACAGGGACGCCGTGCGGGCCGATCATCGAGGTATGCAAAGATTGATAGCCGTTCGCTTTTGGAATGGCGATGTAATCTTTCATGCGCCCAGGACGCGGCTTGTAGAGGCTGTGCATCTGCCCCAGAACGCGATAGCAGGTGTCGGCATCGTGGACGATCACGCGGAACGCGTAGATATCCATGATCGAGTGAAAACGCTGCTCCTTGAGCACCATTTTGCAGTAAATGGAGTACAGGTGTTTTTCGCGACCGCTCACGCGGCAGGGAATGCCCGCTTCCTGTAAACGTCCTTCAATTTCCGAGAGGATCTTTTGAATCATCTCTTTACGGTTACCGCGGGCGGCTTTCACCACCTCTTTAATGACGCGATAGCGGTTCGGGTACAACGCTTCAAAACCCAGCTCTTCCAGCTCGGTTTTAATGTGATGGATACCTAAACGGTGCGCCAGCGGACTGTAGATTTCGAGGGTTTCACGGGCAATGCGGCGACGTTTGTCCGGGCGGAGTGAGCCCAGCGTGCGCATGTTGTGGGTACGGTCAGCGAGTTTGATGAGAATGACGCGGATATCCTGCACCATCGCCATAATCATCTTGCGAAAGTTTTCGGCTTGAGCCTCTTTCTTGTCGCGGAAGTTCAGTTTATCAAGCTTGGACACCCCTTCCACCAGTTCGGCAACGCTTTTGCCAAACAGCTGTTCCATATCCTGGTAAGTGGCAGGGGTATCTTCGATCACGTCGTGCAGCAGAGCGGCCATCAGCGTTTCATAGTCGAGTTTCATCTCGGCCAGAATACAGGCCACCGCTACCGGGTGCGTGATATAGGGTTCACCGCTTGAACGTGTCTGGCCCTCGTGAGCGTCACGTGCAACGAGATAAGCCTGCTGAAGACGCTTAATCTGGTCTTCAGGCAGGTAGGTTTGAATCAGTTGATTCAGGCTTTCAAACAGATACAAGGGCGACCCGCAGGTTTAATTAACGACGACCTTCAGCAATGGCGGTTACGGCCTGCAGTTCTGCGGCTTCCTGCTCTTGCTGCTCCTGGCGCTCACGTACGTCGAGGATCTGGTTGTTGATCAGACCTTCTTCGATTTCGCGAAGTGCAATAACGGTGGTTTTATCGTTTTCTTCCGGTACCAGCGGATCTTTTCCGCCTACCTGCATCTGACGAGCGCGACGCGCGGCGACCAGCACCAGGTCAAAACGGTTACCAATTTTCTCTACAGCGTCCTGAACAGTTACGCGTGCCATACTTAAAATGCTCCACAGGTGAAGAAATGACTGGGCATAATACTGAAAGTGGGTTCAGTCTGCCAACAGTTTGGTGATTAATGCGTCATGTCGCTGCTTCTGGCGGCTCATACGCAGACGTTCTGCGCGAAGGATGGTTTTGAGATCGCTCAGTGCGGCATCAAAATCATCATTCACAATAAGGTAATCATATTCGGCGTAATGGCTCATTTCTGCAACTGCCTGTTCCATACGCTTTGCAATGACCTCTTCGCTGTCCTGACCGCGGCCACGCAGGCGGCGATCCAGCTCATCTTTCGACGGCGGTAAAATAAAGATACTGCGCGAATCAGGCATTTTCTTGCGAATTTGCTGTGCGCCCTGCCAGTCGATATCCAGGAACACATTCACGCCGGTTGCCAGAACCTGCTCAATGGTTTCACGCGAAGTACCGTAGTAGTTCCCGAAAACTTCTGCGTGTTCAAGAAACGCATCTCGGCCAATCATCGCTTTAAATTCGTCGTGATCGACAAAGAAATAGTGCTCACCGTGCACTTCACCCGGACGCGGTTTACGCGTGGTGTGCGAAACAGAAACCTGAGTGTCATACAACGGTTGGGTTTTTAACAGTGCCTGAATAAGGCTGGATTTACCCGCGCCACTAGGGGCAGAAACAATATAAAGCGTGCCTTGAGCCATGAGAGTCTTTTGTATGTGTTAACGAAGAAGTCCTACATACGGGCTTATTATACACGTCGCCGCTGTGTGACGTAGCCTTTGTCACACTTTTTCCCCTGGATTATTGCATTTTGCGTGTCGTTTTCAGGTTTTACCTGTGTTTTGCAGCAACATAAATTCACTCTGGATAGCGCCTCGCAAAGCGCAATGTTGCCATTAGCGTGGTTTTCGTCGCCGGGTTATACCTCCAGCAACGTAAAGGAGGGGTAGCGATGTGGCGATGGATAAGCGGCTTCATGCTGTTGTGGTGTGGTTCTGCGGCGGCGGTGTGCCCGGTGTGGTCTCAGGCGAGGGCGGAGAAAGAGATTGCGACGTTAAGTGCGCAAATCAAACGCTGGGATGACGCCTACTGGCAGCAGGGTATCAGCGAAGTGAACGATGAAGTGTATGACCAGCTCAACGGACGGTTAAAACAGTGGCAGCACTGTTTTGGGCATGCCTCACCTGACGCAGCACTTCCCGCCCTGACGGGACGTATCAAACACCCTGTCGCCCATACAGGGGTTCATAAGGTGAGCAGTAAAGAAGAGCTTGGCCAGTGGATGCATGCCCGGCGCAATCTCTGGATGCAACCCAAAGTTGACGGTGTAGCGGTAACGCTGGTGTATCGGGGGGGAACATTGGCTCAGGCCATTAGCCGTGGCGATGGGCTAAAAGGTGAAGACTGGACATCTCAGGTGCGTTTAATACCGTCGGTGCCACAACACCTTTCCGGCGCGCTGGCGAACAGCGTGTTACAGGGAGAGCTTTTTTGGCAGCGTGAAAATCACATTCAGCAGCAGATGGGCGGAATGAATGCACGCGCAAAAGTCGCAGGTGCGATGATGCGCCAGCAGGATAACGCGTTTTTGAGAGAGGTTGGGGTATTCATCTGGGCCTGGCCAGACGGGCCAAAAGAGATGAAAACCGCACTGGCGGAACTGTCTGACGCGGGGTTTACCCTGACGGCGCGCTATACCTTGCCCGTAGAGCATATTGAGGCCGTAGAAAAGCAGCGCTCAGCGTGGCACACCGCAGCATTACCCTTTGCCACGGACGGCATTGTGGTTCGCTCGGCGGATGAACTGCCGGGTGAAAACTGGCTGCCTGGAGAGGGCAGTTGGGTTGTTGCATGGAAATATCCCCCTGTCGCGCAGGTTGCTGAAGTACGGGATATTCACTTCACTGTGGGCCGTACGGGGAAAATTGCCGTTGTGGCGGCGCTGGAGCCGGTACGGCTGGATGATAAACAGGTGCAGCGGGTTAGCCTCGGGTCCGTTGGCCGCTGGCAAAGGCTGGATATCGCGCCGGGCGACCAGATCCAGGTAAGCCTGGCCGGGCAGGGGATCCCCCGATTCGACAAAGTCGTCTGGCGAGGGACCGACCGGCAAAAACCAGAACCTCCAGTCCCGCAGTACCATTCTCTCAGCTGTTTTTACGCTTCACCGGAATGTATGGAGCAGTTCTTTGCCCGGCTGACGTGGCTCAGTTCTAAGCAGGGGCTGGATATTGCCGGTTTAGGCGAGTCAGGCTGGCGGGCGCTCTGGCAGGCACATCGCTTTGAACCGTCATTCCGCAGCTAATTCCAGAATTTAAATAGCGTGATCTGGCGATCAGT